>JAYVRT010000300.1:0-6721 GCA_043776025.1 Archangiaceae bacterium
GGCGTCAAGCCCATCGAAACGCCGATCAGGCGACCGCGCCCGCAGGCCGATCTACGGCCCTCCGAGCGGGGCCCTCGATCAGGCCGGCCGGCTCACGACGCAGTAGTGCTAGTAGGCAAGGAGTTCTCCCAGGTCGGCGAAGCGGGGGGCGGGGCCAAAGGCGCTGAACGGCTCGCCGCGATACAGCTGTGCGCCCGCCTGGTCGTAGAGGGTCTGACGAATCGTCGTGCCGTCGACGTCGACGATCATGAAGCCGTACTTCGATTGCGCGTAGGGCCCGAGGCAGCCGCGCAGCGGGTAGAGCCCCGCGCCGCCCCCACCCGAGACCACGTAGCGGACCCCGTTGACCGGCTCCCAGACGATCAGCGCGTGATCGTGCCCGGTGAAGTCGGTGGTGACGTGGTTGTTCTCGAAGACCCGCTGCCAGGTCGACTGGAGCGAGCTCGAGCTCCCGTGGCTGCCGCAGGAGAACAGCGGGTGGTGGTGGAAGGTGAACAGCGGCCCGCCACGCAGCTTGCCGAGCGCGCCCGACACCCAGGCGGTCATCGCGCTGCTCGAGCTGTTGGTGTCGATCGCGACGAAGGCCGCGTTGCCGTAGACGAACGCGTAGAAGAGGTCCGAGTTGGACGAGGACTGGGGCGCGGTGTTGTAGACGCTGAAGTTCGACCCGGTGCCGTGGTTGCCTTGCGCAGCGAAGATCGGGATGTGGGCGAAGAGTTCCTTCGCGCTGGCGTAGTAGTCCGCCCAGTTCTCCGACGCGCCCCAGGAGTCGTTGTTGTCCTTGGTCTGGATCACGAAGCGCGGGTTCTTCGCCAACACCGAGGCGGCGACCGTCTTCCAGACCGTGTGGACCCGTGCGTCGCCGACGACGGCGAACGAGAACGGGCTCGCCGTGGCGGCGAAGTCGATCGCGGTGGTGAAGGTTCCACCGGCCGAGGCGGTGCCGGCGCGCACGCTGTAGCGGTAGCCAGTATCCGCCCTGAGCCCCGACAGGGTGATCACGTGGCGGGTGACCGGCTCGGGCTCGCTGGTGGTGCGCTCGGCGAGGGCCTCGGCGCCGAAGTCGACGCTGGCGGCGACCGGCACGTCGGTGAGGAAGAACACGACGATGCTCGAACGGGTCACCGCGTGAAGCGAGACCACCTTGGTGAACCTCACGGCGGGGATCGCGCCCTCGCTGACGACCACGTTCACCTGCGACGGCGCGGAGTCGGCCCCGCGGGCATCGGTGGCGACCAGGGAGAAGCCCAACCCGACCGCGCTCTTGGGCTTCGGGGCGACGAAGGTCGCGGTCCCGGACGAGGAGTTCGAGAGCGTCACTGGGGGCCCCGCCGTCTGCGTCCAGCGGAAGCGGGCGATCGCGTCCCCGTCCGGGTCGTTGGCGGAGCCGCTGAGCGTCACCACCGCCGCGGCGGAGGCATTCTGGCTGCGCCCCGCGGTGGCGACCGGCGGCCGGTTGCTCGTCATCCGCTGTGCGATGACCGACACCCGGGCGGCGTTGCGGCCACCCTTGCCGTCGCTGACGGTGAGCTTGAACCCGAACGTCACGTCCTCAGTGAGGGCGATCGGCGCGGCGAACTGCGCCCGGGGCTGGTCTGGGCTGTTCATCGTCAGCGTCGGCCCCGCGGTCTGGAGCTTTGCCGAGATCCCCAACGAAGACGGGACGAAGACCTACCTGCCGATTCCGCGCGACCGTGACCAGGCGTTCGGCAACTTCGACGCGTTCCTGCTGAAGATCGCCCAGACCGGCTCTCCCGAGCTGCGCAAGCTGCGGGCGTTCGACGCCGACTACGGCAGCCTCGTCTGGCTCACCCACAGCGGTCGCGACTTCGACCCGGTGCTGCTCAATCGGCTCTCGCGCGAGCAGTGGCAGCGGATCGCCGCCGAGCAGCAGGGTGCACTCACCGATGAGGTCATCGACGAGGCCCTCGCGCTCTGGCACCCCGAGGCCTACCGGCTCGATGGCGCGCGGCTCGCGGCGGTCCTCAAGGCCCGCAGGGACAAGTTGGGTGAGGTCGCCCTGGAGTACTTCGACCTCGTCAACCGCAACGCCGAGGTCGTCGGCTCGGGTGACGACGATCTGTTCGAGCTCTGGTTCGAGCCTGGCGGCACCGTCCGGGTGTCGGTTCGGCCGCGCGGGAAGGCCGGCGTCGAGGCAGCCGCCTGGTTCGACCGCCGCTACGAGCCCGGTCACACCGCCGAGCTGCGCCTCTACGGACGCGAGGGCGACGATCTCCTCGAGGTTCACGGCGCCAGCGACGAAGCGATCGTCGTCCGCTTCGTCGGTGGGGAAGGGGACGACGTCGTCTCCGCCGCCCGCGGCGAGAGAGACACGCCGCTGCAGGCCCAGGCGATTGTGGTCTACGACACCGAGCACGGGGCAAGAATCGACCGGTCGATCGAGGTCCGCGACGAGCGGTCGAGCCTCCCGTCGCTCAACCAATACGACCGAACCGAGAACCACGCGCCGAGCACCTGGACCTTCATCCCCGGCCTCCGCGCGGGCCCCGACGAGGGCGTCACCCTCGGGGGTGACGCGGCCTACGTCGTCCAGGGCAGGATCGAGCTTGTCCGGACCTCCGCCGGGACGATCGGCGCGAATCTCTCCGCCGACCACGGCCGCGTCTTTGGCCCCTCGATCACCGGCAACGCCTGGCACCTGAGCCTGGGCGGCTCGCTGTGGTGGTCGGTGATGGACACGATGGGGCTTTCGCTCGGCTACTACCGGGGACTCGACGGCGGCTCGTGCGTCCGCCTCGAGCTCGGCCCGATGTTCTCGCCCGCCGCGCTTTGAGCCGCCCGCGTCCACCACAACCGATCGATTCGGTGACGCCGGCCGGGTAGCGTGCGGTCGATGCGGACCGCGCTGCTGATCGCCGACCTCGAAGGAATCCGCGGCGTCGACCAGCTCGAGGCGCTCGCGTTCGGTGGAACGGAGCACCCCGAGGCCTGCGCGCTGATGACCGCCGAGGTGAACGCGGCGATCTTGGGCCTGCGCGCGCAGGGCTTCGACCAGGTGCGCGTCAGCGACAGCCACCGCTCAGGCAGCGGCGCTCCCAACCTCTCTCCCGGCCAACTCGACGACGCCGCGGAGCTTCGATTCACCGAGCACGATTATTACGCGGGCCGGTTGCTCGACGGGGTTGAGGCGGTTGCGTGCCTCGGGATGCACGCCGCTGGCGGCACCGCGGGCTTCGCCGCCCACACCGTCGACATTCACACCGCCTGGCTGCTCGATGGCCGCCCCATCAGCGAGACCGAGATCGCCTACTGGCTCGCCGCTGATCGCGGGATCCCCGCGATCTTCTCTGCCGGCGACGACGTCCTCGGGGCCGCGGTGGCGGGGCTCGCGCCGTACGTGCTGACGAAGAACTCGACCGCGATCGACGCCACGAAGTCGAAGCGCTCGGTGCTCACCCAGTTGAAGGACGCCGCCGCCCGGGCTCCGGTGAAGGTCTCCCCGGCGCCGGAAGGCGTGATCAGCGTCCGCTTCAAGAACGAACGCCAGGCCGACGCCGCGGAGAAGACCGGCGCCGCGCGGAAGACGCCATGGGAGGTCGCGGTCAGCGGCCCCGCGTTCACCGACCGCTACTTCGCCGCGCTCGAGGCAGTCGTCGCCTCCGAGCCGGTGCTCGCCGAAGAGGTCGACGGCTTCCCTGGCACCGCCCGCTTCGCCGCCTGCGGGGCGCGGCTGTTGCTCCAACCGTTCCCCAGCGCAAAGAAACAGCCGCCGAAAAAGAGAACTGTCTGATCCACGAAAAGTGACAGCCCGCGACAGGGCTGTAGCTTGGCCGCCATGGATCTCACGACCGAGCTGAGCGAAGCGAACAACGAGTGGGCGCTCCGGGTGAAGACTCCGGCCGGCATCGCCCTCGAGTACCGCTACCCCACTGAGCAACAGGCGCGCTTCATGGCGGCGATCTTCGCGCTCGGGCCCAGCCGCCTGCCGCCCGCGGCGCGGGTGCTGTCGACCTACCGCCGCAAGAGCCGGGCGAACAAGCGCACCGCCGAGCTGGTGGACGTCACCGAGACCGAGATCGACGCCGCGCTGACGCTGCTCGACAGCTGAGCCTGCGGGGCACGGGAGAGCTTTCGCCCCCGCGCATTTTGTGGTGTGTCGTTGGCCCATGCGCTTCGACACCGACGCCATCCACGCAGGCCAGCACCCCGACCCCACCACCGGCGCGATCATGACGCCGGTGTACTTTACCTCGACCTACGTGCAGGACGGGCCGGGCGAGCACAAGGGCTACGAGTACTCCCGCACCAAGAACCCCACCCGGGTCGCGCTGGAGAACTGCCTCGCCGCGCTCGAAGGCGCGAAGTACGGCGCCGCGTTCGCTTCGGGCTGCGCCGCCGCTGACATGTTGCTGCACCACCTCGAGGCCGGCGATCACGTCGTCTGCTCCGACGATGTCTACGGTGGCACCTTCCGGCTCTTCGACAAGGTCTTCAAGCGCCAGGGCCTGAGCTTCACCTTCGTCGACCTCGCGGACCTGACGAACCTCGAGAAGGCGATCACCCCGAAGACGAAGATGCTCTGGGTCGAGACGCCGACCAACCCGATGCTGAAGCTGGTCGACCTCGCCCGCGCCGCGGAGATCGCGAAGAAGCACAAGCTGATCTCCGTCGCCGACAACACCTTCATGACGCCGTACTTCCAAAAGCCGCTGCAGCTTGGGTTCGACGTCGTCACCCACTCGACGACGAAGTACCTCAACGGGCACTCCGACGTCGTCGGCGGGTTCGTCTGCACCTCGAACCAGGAGCTCGCCGAGAAGATGTACTTCCTTCAGAACGCGATCGGCGGCGTCGCTGGCCCAATGGACTCGTTCCTCGTGCTGCGCGGGGTGAAGACGCTGCACGTGAGGATGGAGCGGCACGCCGCGAACGCCGCGAAGATCGCCGCCTTCCTCCAGAGCCAGAGCAAGGCGAGCAAGGTCAACTGGCCGGGCCTGGAGACGCACCCGCAGCACGCGCTCGCCCGCAAGCAGATGAGCGGCTTCGGCGGGATGATGACGTTCGAGATCAAGGGTGGTCTCGAAGCGGCGCGGAAGTTTCTCAAGTCGGTGAAGATCTTCGCCTGCGCCGAGTCGCTCGGCGGCGTCGAGTCACTGATCGAGCACCCGGCGATCATGACCCACGCTTCGGTGCCCAAGGAGAACCGCGAGAAGCTCGGCATCACCGATGGCTTCATCCGGCTCTCGGTCGGAATCGAGGACGCGCAGGATCTGATCGACGATCTCGCGCAGGCGCTCAAGGTCGCCTGACGCGGCTCGAGGATGTTCTTCACCCTGCTCATCACGCTGGCCGCCGCGCCGCCGCTCCCCAAGGAGTGCGAGGCGCCGCCCCTGCGCGAGGTCGCGCCGCTGAAGGAACTGGCCAACCTTGACGGCGCCTTCTCCGCTGGCCTCGATGCAGTCGCCACCTGGTGCTTCGACAGCGCCGGGGCGTGGAACGCCGGACACATCGGCAAGCCGAAGAAGCCGATCGCCCCGGACGCCCCGGCCGCGGGCGATTGCCTCAAGGCGATCAGCTCCTGCCTCGGCACCGCGGAGACGGTGAAGAACAAGGCGCCGCTGCGCGAGCTCGCGGGCACCGCGCTGCTCGACTTCGATCGTCCATACCGCGGGGCGCGGTACGCTCCGAAGCGCTCGGGCCTCAAGGAAGCGCCGTCGGAGGCTGCTGAGTGTCGCAGCCGGAGCCGCACCGAGTTGTTCCAGATGGCGCAGCACCGCATGGATCTGGCGCGGCTCACCTCGCAGATCCAGAACGAGTACGGCAACTACAAGACCTGGCTCTTCGCCCGCGGGCTCGAGTGCCGCAACGAGGTCGCTGCGAACAAGAAGGACCCAACGACCAGCGGCGTCTCGATCGATCAGGGAACGAAGATCGAGCCGGTGGCGCCGACGGCGAAGGATCCCGAGGTCGCCGCGGCGCTGCAGCTGCCGATGGCGGACAAGTGGCGTGCCTTCGCGAAGCTCCAGGCGAAGGAGGAGGCCGATCGCGACTTCACGCTCGGGTTTCTCGCGTCGCGCGAGCTGCGTGGCTGTGACTGCGTCCGGGTCAACCCCGCGGCTGTCGTGCGCGCGCTGGAGAAGAAGGACCAGGCAGGCGTCTCGCTGCTGACCTCGGATGATCCGGCGAATACCCGCTGCGCGGTTTGCATGTTCGAAGTGTTTCCGATCTGGAGCGAGCGCGCACAGAAGCAGTGCTCCGCGGTCGACGCGATGAGCGACGCCGATCTCGCCAAGCTCGAGAAGTCCGATGATGCGAACGGGCTGCCTCCGCGGTGCATCGATGACGCGAAGCTCAAGCGCGCCGAGCAGACGCGCCTCACGGCGCTCGCCCAGGCGAAGTCGATGGCGGACGCCAGAGCAGCCGCCGACGCGAAGGCGCTCGCCGATGCGAAGCAGGTCGCTGCCGCGAATCCCCGGCCGGCGACGATGAGCGGAACCACGTCGACCGGGTCGACTCGATCCGGCGCGTCCGGTTCGGGCACAGCAGGGCAGGGCGCGGTGGGAGCGGGCGCGGCCGGCACGGGCGCCGTGGGAGCAGGCGCTGCCGGGCCGGGCCCGGTAGGAACTGGCGCAGCGCGTGCGGGCGCAGCGGGCACGGGCGCAGCTGCCACAGGCGCAGTGGGAACGGGCGCAGCGGCCACTGGCACCGCCGGCACTGGCACCGCCGGCACTGGCACCGCCGGCACTGGCACCGCCGGCAC
>JAYVRT010000301.1:0-2084 GCA_043776025.1 Archangiaceae bacterium
CATGGGGGTGATGTACCGAATGATGGACCTGATGCGGGAAAAGCACCCCGACGGCGGTCCCCAGTTCGAGCACTGCATCATCGACTCTCCCGCCACCGGCCACGCGCTCGCCCTGGCGCAGATCCCCGCCCTGCTCACCCGGGTGATCCCTGGCGGGCCGATTCTCCGCGCGGCCAAAGACGGCCTGGGGCTGCTCACCGACCCCAAGGTGTGCGCCACCCTGGTGGTCACGCTGCCGGAGACGCTGCCGGTCACCGAGTCGCTCGAGCTGTCGAACGGGCTGCGCAAGCACCGGCTGCCGGTCGCGGGGGTGCTGGTCAACCGGGTGCCGGCGGATCCGTTCTCCGAGGACGAGCGAACGGCGGTCGGTCGCCTGCTCGAGGGGAACGACGTGCTCGGCCACCGCGAGATGAAGCGCATCGCCCGGGCGACCACCGCGATCGCCTACCTCCGCGAGCGGACCCCGCACGGCTTCCTCACCCTGCCCGAGCTCGACGCGACCGGCGCCGAGCTGTCACGCCAGCTGGCTACGCTGCTCGCGCCGAGCTCTTCGCCGCCACCAGCTGCTCGGTGAGGGTCCACAGCCGCCGCGCGGCGTCGTCGTCCTCGCAGAACGCCGCGGCAGCGATCGCCTTGCACTTGCTGAAGTATTTACCGGTGACACCGGCGACCTCGGGCGAGGAGCTGAGGTAGACGCTGGTCTTCGCGCCTTCGACCTCATCGATCGCGAAGAGGTAGGCGAGGGGTTTGACGAGCCCGAAAATGCCCGGCTTGGACATGAAGTCACTGGCGACGAAGCCCGGGTGGAGGCAGTTGACGGTGATCTGCTTGTCCGCCAGCCGGCGGGCGAGCTCCCGGGTGAAGAGGATGTACGCTGCCTTGCTCCGGGAGTACTGCCTGAAGGTCGAGTAGGACTTCTCGGCCATCAGATCGTCGAAGTCGAGCTTGCCCCCTTTGTGGGCGTTGCTCGCGACGTTGACGATGCGCGCCGGGGCCGACTTCTCCAGCACCGGCAACAGCTCGGTGGCGAGCACGAAGTACGCGAGGTGGTTGGTGGCCATCGTCCGCTCGTAGCCGTCGACAGTGAGGCTGCGGCCCGGGTTCATCCCCCCGGCGTTGTTGAGCAGCACGTCGAGGCGCGGGTACTTCGCGATGAAGTCGGCGGCCAGCTTTCGCACCGCCGCGATCGAGGACAGGTCGGCGAGTAGGTACTCGAGCTTCGGGTTGGCGGTGCGGGCCCTGAGCTCCTCGACCACTGCCTTCGTCTTCTCCTCGTTGCGGCCGACGAGGACCACCTCGGCGCCCTGCTGGAGCAGCGCGATCGCCGCCTGCTTGCCGATGCCCGCCGTCCCTCCGGTGATCAGCACCCGCTTGCCTTCCATCGAAGCCGCCACGCGTCACCCCTGGTTGGTCCTGCCGCCGCGCTGCAATCTGTACGGGCGTGGGGTCCCCAGCGCAACCGAATGGGCTAAGGACGCGCCTGCGTGCTCGCCGAGCTGGTGAAGACCAAGAAGGTGATCGTCTGCTGTGGCGCAGGAGGCGTGGGGAAGACCACGACCTCCGCCGCCCTCGGCCTCGCCGCCGCGCGCGCCGGGCGAAGGGTCCTGGTGCTCACCATCGACCCGGCGAAGCGGCTGGCGCAGGCGATGGGCATCGCCGAGAACGCCAAGGCCCCGACGCCGATCAGCCGCGAGCGCCTCGAGGCCGCCGGCGTCACCACCGGCGCGCTCGACGCGTGGATGCTCAACCCCGACGTCGTCTTCGAATCGCTGGTGCGGCGAATGGCGCGCTCGAACCAGCAGGCCGAGAGGATCATGGCGAGCCGCCTGTTCCGCCACCTGTCGGAGATGGTGGCGGGGATGCAGGAGTTCACCGCCGCCGAGGCACTGTATGACTTGAGCACCAGCGGCAAGTACGACCTGGTGGTGCTCGACACCCCACCCGCCCGCAACGCGCTCGACTTCCTCGAGGCGCCGGGGAAGCTCGCCCATTTCCTCGACGAGAAGATCATCAACCTCTTCCTCCCAGGGAAGCACCGGATGGCGATCTTCCGCAAGGCCACCGAGCTGATCAGCTCGGTCTTC
>JAYVRT010000302.1:0-2083 GCA_043776025.1 Archangiaceae bacterium
GAAGCCCTCGGGCTCCTTGCCCGCCACGTGGAGCCGGTGATCCCAGAAGATCAGCCCCGAGCTGAGCAGCAGGTAGAGCCCCTGGTGCACCAGCAACGGCTTGCTGTCGATGCGATGCAGCAGCACCACGTCGAACAGGAAGCCCGCGAAGAAGAAGCTGACCTCGAAGGCGATGTGGTTCCGCTCTTTGAAGGCCTTGAAGCGGGCGCTCAGGCCAGAGGGAGGCGGCGTGGACGGGGCGAGTGCTGCGTCGGCGCTCATGCCCCGCGTTCTACTTCAGGAACCCTTGACGAGGGCTTCCAGTTCGCCGCGCTGCGCGAGCTCGTTGACGATGTCGCTGCCGCCGACGAATTGCCCGCGAATGTAGACCTGCGGAATGGTCGGCCAGTTCGAGTACGTCTTGATGCCCTCGCGCACCTCGGGGTCCGCGAGCACGTCGACCGTGAACACGGGACCGAAGGGCTTGAGGAGCTCGAGCGCCCGGGCCGAGAAGCCGCAGCGCGGGAAGAGCTGGTTGCCCTTCATGTAGAGCACCACCGGGTGCGCCTTGATCTCTTCGTCGAACTTCGCCTTCAGGGTGTCGCTGATCGGGGTCATTTCTTCACCGCTTGCTGAAGGGCCCATTGCTGGGGCGTGAACGTCTTGAGGGCGAGCGCGTGGAGCTCGCCGGTGGCCAGCACGTCTTTCAAGGGGGCGTACACGAGCTGGTGCGCGCGGACCATCGGCATTCCCGCGAACTGCTCGGCGATCACCCTCGCCTCGAAGTGATCGTTGGTGCCAGTGGTGTCGATCACCTCGACCTGCGCTCCGGGCAACGCGCTCAGCACCCGCTCTTTGATCCACGCTGGACTCAACATTTCAGTTCACTCCGCCCGAGGGGACCAACCAGCCGGGATCGATGCCCATGCTCTTAATCGTCTGCTCCCAGATCTGCTTGGGATCATCGCGGAGCACGATCTGCCGGTTCGCCTCGGTGAAGAGCCAGCTGCCCTGCTTCATCTCGAGCTCGATCTGGCCCGGCCCCCAGCCCGCGTAGCCCAGGCAGAAGCGGACGCTGGCCGACTCGTCCAGCAGCAGGGGCGTGAGCGCGTCGCTGGTGACCGAGAGGTAGAGCCCGGGGAAGACCTCGTTGCGCTCTTCGATGCTGTTGCAGTCGTGGAGCACGAAGCCGCGGTACGGCTCGACCGGCCCGCCGTGAAAGAGCGCGTCGTCGCGGCGCGAGGTGGCGACCTTGATCTCCTGGCTGCGCGCGAGATCGCGGAACGTGAGCGGCGCGGTGCGGTTGATCACGAGCCCCATCGAGCCCGCATCGGAGTGCTCGATCATCAGCACCACCGCTTTCTCGAAGTTCGAGTCGAGCAGCTGCGGCATTGCGATCAGGAATCCCGGAGCGAGCGACTTCACGAGTCCGAGCATAAACAAGTGCGCGCGAGTATGGAGCGCCCATGCGCGCGCTCGTGAACATCAAGGCAGGTGGGCCCGAAGTCCTCCAGGTGCAGCAACGGCCCGACCCCCTGCCCCAGCCCGGGCAGGTGCTCGTCCGCGTCAAACGGGCAGGGCTCAACTTTGCCGACATCCAGGGCCGCATGGGCCTCTACCCTGACGCGCCGAAGTTCCCGATGGTGATGGGCTACGAGGTCAGCGGGGTGGTCGAGGCCCTCGGCAACGGCGTGACTGCGTTCGCGAAGGGCGACCGCGTGGTCTCGATGTGCCGCTTCGGGGGCCAGGCCGAGTTGGTCGCGATCCCCATCACCCAGGTTCGGAAGATCCGCGATGGACTGAGCTTCGACGAGGCCGCCGCGCTGCCCGTCAATGCGCTCACCGCGTTTCACATGCTCTGCTGGGTCGCGCCGCTTCAGCCGGGCATGACGGTGCTCATTCACATGGCGGCCGGCGGCGTGGGCCTGCTGGCGATTCAGCTGTGCAAGGCGGTCGAGAACATCACCGTCATCGGCACCTCATCCCCGGTCAAGCACGAGTTCCTCAAAGCCCAGGGCGTGCACCACTGCATCGACTACCGCACGAAGGACTACGCCAAAGAGGTGATGGAGCTCACGAAGGGTCGCGGCGTCGATCGCGTGCT
>JAYVRT010000303.1:0-6710 GCA_043776025.1 Archangiaceae bacterium
TTTCCCTGCGAAGGACCTCAGCCGTGCTCAACCTCGAAGTGATCAACCACCGTCAACCCCGCGAGATCAGATCGGTCTCAAACCGGTCGGCGTCCTAGCCAGAGCCTCCGGGTTAGTTGATCACCGCGACGCAGCTGCAGCCGGCGCCGGTGCAGGCCTTGGCCGCCGGGTCGAGGCAGAGGAGCCCGGAGCAGCACTGGGCGCTGGTGGTGCAGCTTTGGCCGACCGCGCCGCAGGCCATCGGCACGTCCTTGTCGTTCTGCACGCACGCGGAGAGATCGAAGAGCATGAACTCAAGCGCCTTCTCCTGGCCAGTCAGCCCGCCGCCCGCGCACGCGTCCGGGAAAGTCCGGCCGCCGTCGGTGGCGCCAGCGGTGACGTGGAAGTCGCTGTAGACGACGCGCCCGCACTGGGGAGCGGAGCCGCCGTCGGCGAGCGTGCCTGCGTCGAGGAACGGGGTGTTGAAGGTCAGGTGCTGCACCGACTCCTGCGGGTTGCTACCGGGGACGTTGCCCGACAGCCAGAGCGTCGAGCCGTTGTTGACGGCGGTGACGTCGTGCCGAGTCTCGATCAATCCCAGGGTGCCGTTGGTGGTGCTCGCCCCGACGTTGACGAGCCACTGAGCGAAAGCCTGCCCCTTGGGGAAGCTCTGATTCACCGTGACGTCGAAGACCTGGGTGTAGAGGTCGGGGAGCCCCGGCTGCCACGCGGCCGATTGCGGCCAGCCGGGCCGCGTCCAGACGTAGCTGTAGTGGGTGGCGAAGACGCGCCCGCCAGCATTGGTGTAGTTGACGAAGTTTCTCACCGCCCCGTTGGGCTTGTTGTTCGCTCCGCCCTCGCAGGGGAGGATCACCACGTCGTAGTTGAGCAGGGTGCCGCCGTCGGTCCACAGCCGGCTGCCGGCCGGTGCGCCGGAGGTGAGGTCGAGGCCGTTCTCGTTGAAGAAGTGCACGCGCCCGCTGCCGGCCGAGGTGGTGAACTCGCTGTCGGAGATCCCGATCTTCCGCAGCAGGCACTCGAAGGGGTCGGCGCGGCCGGAGGAGATCGCCATCTGCGGCAGCTCGCCTTCGCTCTGGTTCCGCGGAAGGCGGGTGACGTTCGCGTCGGTGATCGCGGTGTTGGTGCACGGAGGGACGATCGGCAGCGTCACCTTGCGCCGCCACTTTCCGATCTGCACCACCAGGGGGATCGCCGCGCCCGCCGGGACGTTGTTCAGCGTGAAGCTGCCGTCGGCGGCAGTGACGGCGATCGCCACGGGATTGCCGCTGATCAGCGAGCCGCAGGCGCCGCAGCTGGCGCCGCTCGGAATCGGCTGGAGCGCGGCGTTGGGGACGTAGACGATCGCGTTGTAGAGCGGGACGTTGCCGCCCGGGTCGTAGACCTTACCGGTGACCGTGGTGCTCTTTCCCGCCGGACAGGTCGCGACCTGGCACTGCAGGCCGTAGCAGACGCCGCCGTCGGGGAGGACGCCGCTGCCTCCACCGCTGCCACCGGCGCCGCCAGTGCCGCCAGTGCCGCCAGTGCCGCCGCTGCCGCCGCTGCCGCCGCTGCCGGCGACGCCGCCGTCGGGGAGCTTCGGCCCGGTGCACTTGTGGCCCGCTCCGCAGGAGAGCGATTCGCAGTCGGCGTTCACGGCGCAGGTGCTCCCGACGGGGAGGCCGTGACCACAGTTGCAGTCGGCGAGGGCCAGGCAAAGCAACAGCGCCAGCGGCCAGGACAGCGGTAGTCGTCGCATCACGGCCTCGGGCTTGCGGTGGGGGTCGAGTTTACCTCGACAATCGGCCGGCCGTGCACGCAAGCCGCGTCCTATCGCCCGCCGAGCTGCCGCTGGATTTCGTCGAGGACCTTCAGCAGGTCTTTCTTCTTCGCGTCGGTGTTCGCAGCCGCCGCGTCCAACTTCGCCTGGGCGATGAATTGGCGCAGCACCCGATCGGGATCGCCCGAAGCAGCCTCCTTCTGGGCCAGCTTCTTCTCGAGCTTGTCGATTCTGCCGGCAATCGCCTCGGCGCTGAGCGGACCACCCGCGGGCTTCGCCTCCACCGTCTTCGCCGTCGCGACCTTCTGCTCGGCCGGTTTTCTCGTCTCGGCCTCCGCTGCATTCTTCTCGGCCGCCTTCTTGTCTACCGCTTTCGCCTCTGCTGCCTTCGCTTCCGCCGCCTTCGCTTCCGCTGCCTTCGCCTCCGCCGCCTTCGCCTCCGCCGCCTCCGCCGCCTTCGCGTCCGCCGCCTTCGCGTCGACGACCGGCGCATCCACTGGCGTCGCGGCTTGCGGCGTGACGTCGACCACCGTCGGCGGGTCTGGCTTGTCCCCTCCGCGGAGCGTGACGAACGCGCCGCCCAAGACGGCGGCCGCCACGAGCACTCCAACGACGACGATCGGCGCCTTGCTCTTCTGAATGACGAGCGGCTCGAGGTCCGACTCGCGCTGGGGCCCTTGAAGGGGCTGGAGCACCGTGTGCGCCGAGACCGGCTCGCCTGGCCGGGTCGCCGTCGAAGCCGGCGCCGCGGGCCGCAATTCAGTCGAGTCCTCCGAAGCCCGATGCACCGGCCGCAGCGCGGTCGGATCGAACTGAGGCTGCGTCGGAACCGGCGCGGGCGTTGAAGCGGCCGGGACCCTCGGGCTCGGCGTCGACGACCTCGGCAGCGGCAGCGTCCGGCCGCTGGGGCTACGACCCGAGGGCGTCGGCACCCCGGGGGCACGTCCCGTCCCGGGCGGGGGAGTGTACGAAGGAACCGTCGGCTCCGGGAGCGTCGCGCGGATCGCCGCGAGGTGGTGCCGCAGCTCCTCCGCGCTCAGCGGGCGCTTCGCCGGATCCTTCTCCATCGTCCACAGCAGCAGATCGTCGAGCTCGGCAGGCAGCCCCGGCGTGAAGCTGCTGGCCTTCGGCGGAACATCCTCGACGTGCATGAACATCGTCTGGATCGAGCTCTCGCCCTTGAATGGCCGCCGCCCCGTGACCATCTCGAACAGCACGCACCCGAGCGCGTAGACATCGGTGGCCGCGGTGATCGTCTTCGCCCGCGCCTGCTCCGGAGACATGTAGTCCGGGGTTCCGATCACCATCGAGGCCCGCGTCTGGGGCGTCGCCTGCCCGTTGAGCACGCCGAGCTTGGCGATCCCGAAGTCGAGCAGCTTCACGTAGCGGCGCCCGCGCCCGCCGTCGACGAGGAAGAGGTTCGACGGCTTGATGTCCCGGTGAATGATCCCCGCGTCGTGGGCCTGCTGCAGCGCCTCACAGACCTCCTCGATCCACCCCATCGCCTCGGCCGGCTGCAGCGGCGCCCGATCCTTGATCACCTGATCGAAGGGCTGGCCGTTGAGGTACTCCATCACGAAGTAGTGTTGCCCCGAGGGCAGCTGGCCGAACGAGAAGATGTCGACGATTCCGCGGTGACCGATCTCGTTGACCGCGCGCGCCTCGGAGATGAAGCGCTCGACCAATTCCCGATCCGCCGAGAGCGTGGGCAGCAGCACCTTCACCGCCACGCGCTTGCCGATCAGCGGCTGGCGACCCTCGTAGACGATCCCCATCCCGCCGACGCCGAGGCGCGCGACGATCTCGTACTCACCGATCTTCGAGCCGGTGAGATCCGTCGTCGCTGAGCCAGGGTCGGACAAGCAGCCGGATGCTAACGCAAGAGCCGCTGGGAGCCCTCGAAGTTGGCGACCTTCCCCCTCGTCCGGGGCCGTCCCGACGGTTTCGCTCAGAAGACACCTGAGCAGCGCCCAAGAGAGTAAAATAGCCCGATGGCACAACCCGACGCCGAATTCCGCCGCCTCGAGCAGTTCGACGCGGTCGACGCGAGCGGCGAAGCGAAGATGTTCCAGGTCTTCCTCGATCGGGTCGACGTCATTCCAGACGTGGTCGCGCGACGGGCGCGCTCGTACCAACTGCTCGGCCTGGCGGCGGGTCGCCGCTTCGCGGACGTCGGCTGCGGGCTCGGAACCGCCGCGCGGGAGCTCGCGGGCACAGCCCTTCCTGGAGGCGAGGTGTTCGGGTTCGACGTGAGCCAGGCGATGATCGGCGTCGCTGCCGACCGCGCGCGGCAGGCGGGCGCCGCCGTCCACTTCGAAGCGGCTGACGCGGCGCACCTACCTCTCGAGGCGGCTTCTCTCGACGGCTACCGCGCCGAGCGGGTCTTCCAGCACCTGGCGGATCCGGCGGGCGCGCTGGCGGAGGCCTACCGGCTGCTCGCTCCCGGAGGGCGCATCGTCCTCATCGATCAGGACTGGGACGGGCTGATGTTCGAGAGCGACGAGCTCGCCACCACCCGCCTCGTCGTGCGCGCGTTCGCCGACTCGCTGGTGGCGGGCACGGTCGGCCGGCGGTTCCACGGACTGCTGACCCGCGCCGGGTTCACGAAGGTCGCGGTCGAGGCCGAGACGCTCGCCTCCTCCGACTGGGCCACCTACGGCTTCATGCCTGCGCTGGTGGCGAAGACAGCCCTTCAACGGGGCATCGACCCGCACGCGATCGGTCGCTGGCTGAGCGATCAACAACGCCGCGGCGCGCGAGGCGCCTTCTTCGTGGCGATGACCCACTTTCTCGGCAGCGCGACCCGCGGCTAGCGAGGAGCGTGTCGTTCGACGGACTGCTCGACGTCTGACATCCCCGCGGCTCGCGCCCCGAACTTGGCGTACAAGCCCCCGCTTCGATGAACGCTCCCCGGCGGCGCTGGCGTCGCATCCTCGCGATCGCCACCGCCGTCCTCGCCGCCGCGCTTGGGACGGCGGCGATCGGCTGGTCCGGCTGGATGGCCGAGGGCGCCGCGCTCGGCCTCGCCCACGCCAACTTCTCCACCGCGCACCCCGGCTGGAGCTTCCCCGCCCACATCTATTCCCAGCGCCTCCCGCTCGCGTTCTCGAGCCCCAGGCGCAAGGTCGCCGAGGCGAAGGCCCGCGGCTACACCGAGAACTGCTTTGCCAGGGAGCCCGTCGCTGGCACGTATTGCGACAAGAGCCACCGCGTCGTGTCCCGCGGCGGCGACGACGCGCTCGAGCCGGTGCTGCTGGGGACACTGGTCGGCCCTGACTCCGAGCTGCGCACCCACCTGCCCCTGGCGGAGGCGCCGAAGATGCTCCTCGATGCGATCGTCGCCTCGGAGGATCGCGACTTCCGCAGCCACCACGGCGTCAGCTTCTCCGGCCTCGCCCGTGCGCTGTTCGCCAACACCCGCGACGGCCAGTACTCGCAGGGGGCGTCGACGCTGACGATGCAGGTGGTCCGGGGCCTCACCCAGAAGACGGAGAAGAGCCTCTCCCGGAAGTTGCGGGAGATGGCGCTGGCGATGGGGCTCGAGCGCGCGCTGGCCAAAGACGGCGTGCTCCAGATGTACCTCGACGCGCCCTACCTTGGGCAGCGGGGCACGCTGTCGGTCTGCGGCTTCACCGAAGCCGCCCGCCACTACTTCGACAAGGACATCCGCGCGCTGGATCTCGCCGAGACCGCGACGCTGGTGGCGATCCTCCCCGGCCCGGGAAAGTTCGCGCCAGACCACAACCTCGAGGCCTGCCGCGCCCGCCGCGATCGCGTCCTCACCCAGCTGGGGCAGCAGTTCGCCTACGACGTCGCCGCGGCGCTCAAAGAACCAATCACCCTCGCCCGTTCCCGTCCCTTGCCGGATCGCTTCCCCGCGTTCCTCTCGCTGGTGCGAGCCAAACTCGAGGCCCAGCTGACCCGGCCGCAGGTCTACGGCAGCGGCCTCGTCGTCGAAACCTCGGTCGACCTGCTGATGCAGCAGGAGGCCGAGCAGCTGTTCCCCGCGAAGACCCAGGCCTACGAGCTGCTCGTCTCCGCGAAGGCGGGCTCGATGCAAGCGGTGGGGCTGGCGCTCGACACCCGCGACGGGCTGGTGCGCGCGGTCTACGGCGGCACCGGCGCCACCGTCTGGGGCTTCAACCGCGCCACCCAGGCCCACCGGCAGCCGGGCAGCAGCTTCAAGCCGCTCGTCTACGCCCTCGCCTTCTCCGCGAAGAACGCCGATGGCGCCCCGCGCTTCACCTCCGCGTCCACCGAGCCCAACAGCCCCCGCGAGTTCAAGACCCCCAAGGGGAAGTGGACGCCGTTCAACGTCGGCAACGAGTCCACCCCCACCGCCTGCCTCGCCCAGGGCCTCGCCTGGTCCCAGAACATCGCCACCGCGTCCCTGCTCGACGACCTCGGCGGACCGGCCCCGTTGATCGCCTTCGCGAAGAAGGCCGGCTTCGACACCACTGCTTTCCCCGAGGAGCTCGGCCTCGCGCTCGGCCAGGCGGAGGTGACACCGATGGAAATGGCGCAGTTCGTCGGGATGATCGCCAACGGCGGCCGCCGCCTCGAGGGCACGCCGATCGTCCGCGCCACCGACGCCGCCGGGGCAGAGCGGCTCCACCCGCCGCAGCCGCTGGAGTGGGTGCTGCAACCCCAGGCCGCCGCGCTCACGCGCGAGCTGATGCGGCTGGTGATCGACTTCGGCACCGGGGGAGGAATTCGCGGCGCCGGCGGTGAGGCCGGCTACCAGGGCCCAGCGATCGGCAAGACCGGCACCACCGACTCGGAGAAGGATCTCTGGTTCGTCGGCGCCACCCCGAAGACCGCTGCCGTGGTCTGGCTCGGCTACGACCTGCCCGCTCGAATCGGGGCCTCGGCGGCCGACTTCGCCGCGCCCCTGTGGGGTTGGTGGATGGCGCGCTCCACCCAGTTCGACGCCCTGCCGCTGCCCGACTTCGAG
>JAYVRT010000304.1:0-6700 GCA_043776025.1 Archangiaceae bacterium
TTCGTCTCCGCCTTCGTCTCGGGCAGCTCGGCGTCGGGGGTGAGCCAGACGATCATCCCGGTGCGCAGCGGCGCCAGCTCACGGCGCACCGCCCGCTTCAGCTCGAGGCCAAACCAGCCGAGCGCGAGCAGCACCCCCAGGCCGACGCCGAAGGGGAGGTAGCGGTGCAGCCCCTGAAGTTCGCGCTCGTAGCCGCCCTCGCGCGGGTGATCGGGATCCTTGGGGCTCAACAGCAGCGTCAGGTTGGCCCCGACACCGAGCCCTTCGGCGAACTCGGCCGAGGTGGCGATCGCCGTCGCCGAGCGATCGATGCCTTCGGGCCATTGGTAGATCACCGACAGCTTCGCCACCCCGCCTGACCGCTGGTCGAACGGCGGCAGCAGCACCTGGGTCACCTTCGCCGGAACCTCGACCGCGTCGGCGAAGAAGTCGCATTCCTGGGACGCGTAGGAGCCGGCGCGGAGGCTGACGAAGCTGGTCACCCCCGCCAGCACCAGCCCGAAGAGGGCGACGACGCACAGCCGCACCAGCGCCCCCGGCACCTGGGTCAGCTTCACGGTCCGGGGAGCCGTGGGGATCGCCAGCCGCATCGGGCGTCAGTCCTTCGGCTTCAGCGCCGCTTTCCAGCGGGCGATGGCGTTGAGCGCGTCGAGCGGCGTCGAGACCTCGAGCGGAAATTCCTCGAGCGCGCGGAGCACCCCGTCGGCGGGCCGGTTGGCCGCCAGAGCCGGCGGGCCAAACAGCCCCAGCTGCGAGGTGTCGACCGGCACCACGGCGACCGGCGCCGCGGCCCCGCTGACCCGCCGCGCGAGCCGGGGGTGGCCGGCCTCGTCGAGCTCGCCGGCCTCGAGGTTGTGCAGCAGTTCCCGCGCCCGGGCGATCACCTCGGGGGGCAGCCCGGCGAGCCGGGCGACCTCGATGCCGTAGCTCTTGCTCGCCGCGCCGGCGATCAGCTTGCGCAGGAACAGCACCCGCCCATCGGCCTCCTTCACCGCGATCGAGCAGTTCTTCACCCGGGGCCGCTCGCGGGCCAGGTCGGTGAGCTCGTGGTAGTGGGTGGCGAACAGGGTCCGGGCGCCGACGCGATCGTGCAGCTGCTCGGCGACCGCCCAGGCGATCGACAGCCCGTCGAAGGTCGACGTGCCCCGGCCGATCTCGTCGAGCACCACCAGGCTGCGGCGGGTCGCGTGGTGGAGGATGTGGGCGGTCTCGGTCATCTCCACCATGAAGGTGGACTGGCCGCGGGCGAGGTTGTCGCTGGCGCCGACGCGGGTGAAGACCCGATCGCACAGCCCGATCTGCGCCGCGCGCGCGGGGACGAAGCAGCCGGCCTGGGCGATCACCACTGTCAGCGCCACCTGCCGCATCACCGTGCTCTTCCCCGCCATGTTCGGCCCGGTGATCACCAGGATCTGCGCCGATTCGCGATCGAGGCGGATGTCGTTGGGGACGAACAGCTCGCCCGGCGGCAGCGCCTTCTCCACCACCGGGTGGCGCCCGCCCTCGATCTGCAGCACCTGGCTCTCGTCGAGCTTCGGCCGCACGTACCGTCCCGCGGCGGAGACGCGGGCGAAGCTCACCAGCACGTCGAGGGTCGCGGCGGCGTCGGCGGCGGCCCTCAAGCCGAACGCCCGCGAGGTCACCAGCGCCCGCAGCTGCTCGAACAGGTGCTGCTCGAGCGCGATCCGCTTCTCGTCGGCCGAGAGCACCTTCTCTTCGTACTCCCGCAGCTCCTCGGTGGCGTAGCGCTCGCCGCCGACCATCGTCTGCTTGCGGACCCACCCCTTGGGGACGAGGTGGAGGTTCGCCTTGGTGACCTCGAGGTAGTAGCCGAAGACCCGGTTGAAGCGGACCTTGAGGCTCCCGATGCCGGTGGCGGCGCGCTCGCGGGCCTCGAGCTTGACCAGGTAGTCCTTGCCGCTGGTGGCGAGCGCGACGTAGCCGTCGAGCTCGGTGTGGTACCCGGGGCGGATGAAGCCGCCGTCGGCCACCACCGCGCCGGGCTCGTCGATCAACGCCGACTCGAGGCTCGCGCCCAGCGCCTTCACCGCCTCGTCGAGCAGCGGCCCCGACAGCGCGCCCAGCAGCGCCGGCAAGGGCCCGGGCCCCGCCTTCACCGCCGCCCCCAGCCGCTCAATCGCGACCAGCGATCGCCCGAGCGCCTTCAGATCGCGGGGCGTGCCCGAGGCGAGCGAGAGGCGCCCGCACAGCCGTTCGACGTCGGCGATCTGCTTGAGCAGCCCGCCGAGCTCCTCGCGCCACACCGCCTTGCCCAGCAACAGTTCCACCGCGTCGAGCCGAGCCTCGATCGCCGCGAGGCCCGAGAGCGGCGCGGAGAGCCAGCGGGCGAGCTTGCGCGCCCCGGCCGCGGTCGACGTCTGATCCATCACCCCCAGCAGCGAGCCGGCGCGGGCGCCGCCCTTCATCGTCTTCAACAGTTCGAGGTGGCCCCGGGTGGCCTCGTCGAGGATCAGGCTCGCCCCGCGGGAGAGCACCGAGATCCGATCGACGTGCTCGGCCGGGGTCTTCTGGGTGTCCTTGAGGTACCGCAGCGCTGCGCTCGCCGCGCCGATCGCCGGGCTCTTCGGGTCGAGGCCGTAGCCTTCGAGCGAAGCGACGCCGAAGTGGCTCTTCAGCTGGGCCTCGCCGCGGCGGACGTCGAAGGCCTCGGCGGGCAGCGTCGCCAGCGCCGGCTTGCGCGGGAGCAGCCCGAGCAACCGATCGAGCGAGGCCCCCAGCGCCCCCTCGGGGACCAGCACTTCGCGCACCGCGGCCCGGGCGAGCTCTTCACCCAACACCTCGAGCGACACCTCGGGCAGGGCGAGGAACTCGCCGGTCGATGCGTCGAGCAGCACCGCGCCCCAGGCCTCGCCGTCGTCAGCGGGGGGCCGGAGCGCGGCGAGGAAGTTGTTCTCCCGGGCCTCGAGCACATCGTCGTCGAGCACCATCCCCGGGGTGACGACCCGAACCACCTCGCGCCGGACGATGCCCGGCCCGCCGGCCGGCTCGACCTGCTCGCAGATCGCGACCTTGCAGCCGAAGTTGATCAGCCGGGCGATGTAGCGGCGCGCCGAGTGGTACGGCACCCCGCACATCGGGACCTTGTCGGCGCCCTTGGCCCGCGCTGTCAGCGTGATGTTGAGCAGCTCCGAGGCCTTGACCGCGTCCTCGAAGAACATCTCGTAGAAGTCGCCGAGCCGGAAGAAGAGGATCGCATCCGGCACCGAGGCCTTCACCTCGAGGTACTGCTTCATCATCGGCGTCAGCGGCGCCTCGACCGGCGTCTCGTCGGTGGGGGCCTTGAGGTCGACGCTCGACTCCACCGCCGGCTTCTTCGCGCGGATGGCCACCCCTTCGATCTGCGGAACGCTCGCCACTGGTTCGAGCTGCATTACCACCCTCCCCCAACGCGCGTCATGCGCCGGCTACGACGGAAGCAGCGCCAGCTGCGCCCGGGTGCTGACCTCGATCGCCTTCGCCCCGTGGGCCTTGAACAGCTCGCGGAACTGGGGGTGGCAGGTGAAGGCAATCACCTGGTGGCGGGCCGCGAGCCGGGCGAGCACCGCCACCATCCGCTCGGCGCGCCGGGGATCGGAGTTGACCAGCACGTCGTCCACCAGCACCGGCAGCGCGAGCCTTTCGCGCCCCAGCTGCTCGATCATCGCCAGCCTCAACGAGATGAGCAGCTGTTCCCGGGTGCCGCGCGAGAGCTGATCGGGGCTGAACAAGCGTCCCTGGCGATCGACGACCTGGAGCGCGCCGGTCTGGACCTCGTGCGTCAGCCGGAGGTAGCCGCCCTCGGTGAGCAGCTTGAAGGTCTCGGCGGCGGCCGCGATCAACGCCGGCTGGTGCTCGGCCTCGAACTTCTCGCGCGCCTGCCCGAGCACCGCCCCGGCGAGCCGGGCGACAGCGGTCCTGTGGGCGAGCGCCTCGGCGCGGGCGATCAGCGTCTGCTCTTCCTCAAGCAGCCGGGCGAGCGCGGCATCGGATTCCCAGGCAGACAGCTGTTGGCCGAGCGCGCCGGTGCGCTCGTGTGCCGCGCGGCGGGCCTCCTCGAGCTTCAGCCGCCGCTGCTGCGCGGCCTCCAGCCTCGTCGCCACGCCCGGCGCGGTGAGCAGCTGGGCGTGCGCCTCTTCGATCGGCAGACCGCAAGCGGCCTCGACCCCCGCCGCCGCCTGTTGCAGCTCGCCCGCCGCCCGGGCCCCCTCCTCGAACGCAGCGGCGGCGCGGCGAAACGCCTCAGCGTCCTCGACGCCAGCCGCCTCCAGCAGCGCCGCTACCCTGCCCTCGGCGAGGCCCTGCCCAGCCCGCGCCTGCGCGAGCGCCGCGCCCGCATCTTCGAGCCTCGCGTTGCCGGCGGCCGCTTCGGCGCTGAGGCCCTGGGTTGCCTCGAGCCAGGCGGCCAGCGCGGCGACCTGTCCGGGGGCGCCCTTCGCTTCGACCCCGGCCAACCGCGCCGCATCGGCAAGCGCCTGACTCCCAGCGCGTGCCCGTTCCACGTCGCGCGCGACAGCTGCGCCAAGATCCTGAAGCGACCGGCCAGTGCTCTGGGCCAGCGCGATCTCCGCGAGCAGCTCGAGCGCGCCCGACACCTCGAGCCCAGCCGCGAGCCCCAGCTGCGCGAGCGCACCGTCGAGCTCGGCGCGGCCCGCGGCGACCCCGGCCTCGGCCTGGGCGAGCGCCTGGCTGGCCGTGGCGAGCTCGGCGGTGGCGGACGCCTTTCGGGCGCGGCCAAGCGCGAGATCGCGCAGCAACTCTGAGCGGCGGCCGGCCTGACCGGCGATCCGCTCGAGCTCGGCCAGCCGCGCTCCATGCGCGGCGTCAGGGGCGACACCGGCCGTGGCCCGCGCCTGCGCCACCTGCTGCTCCAGTGCCGTCAGCCGCGACCGGGCGACCCCCAGCTCGGACGACAGCCGCTCGCGGTGCGTCTGCCGGTGGCGAACCACCGCCTGCCAGGCGCTGGTCTGGGCCTGCCAGTGTGCGTGCCCTTTGCGATGGACGGCCACCATCAGGCCGTCGATCGCCAGCGCCGCGAGGAGCGCGAGCGCGCCTGGCCCGAAGCCGGCGAGCGCGGCGGTCATGCCCGCGAGCATCAGCAGCCCCAGCCCGAGGGGAGCGACCCACACCAGCGGCCACTGCTCGATGGGCGCGGGCTCGTCGGGCACCTCGGCCGCGGCGAGCGCGGTCTGGCGATCCTCGAACTGGGCGCGAACCACGCGGGCCTGGTGCTCGAGGTTGCCCAGCGCCCGCGCCGCCTCGAGCGCCTGCTCGAAGGACTCGCGAGGGGCGTCGCCGCCGAGGGCGCCGAGCTCAGCGGTGCGTTCGGCCAGCTCCCGTTCGACCGCGTCGCTGCGCGACGCTGCAATCCGCCCGGACTCTTCGGCGCGCGCCTTCGCCTCCGCCAGGGCGCCCAGCCGCGTGCGCAGCCCGGTGAGACGGGCGCGGGCGGCAGACGAGGCGTCGACTTCGTCGACCGGCCTGCCGAGCCCGAGCCGATCGAGCTGCTCGCCGAGGCGTGACTGGCGCTGCTCGAGATCGCGCTGGCGCCCGGGAAGCTCGCCAGCGAGCGTCGCGACCGCCCGCCAGGTCTCGAGCGCACCCGAAATCTGTGCCGCCGCTGCCCGCCCCGACAGCTGGGCGTTCAACCCGTCGAGCCGCTTCTGCGACGCGGTGACGGCGGCGGCCGCGCGAGCCGCCGAAGCCCGAGCGCCGTCCAGCGCAGCGAGCGCCTCATCGAGCCGCAGCGCTCCGCCCTGGGGAAACGAGGCGATCGACGGCAGCGCCGCCAGCTGGCGCTCGGCGCGAAGCGCGCGCTCGACGTGGCCCTCGGCCGCCCGCAGCCGCCCGAGGAGGAACTCGTCGGCCTGGGCCTGCTCGAGCTCGGCCTGCAGGCGCGCCGCTTCTGCCTGGGTGGCGAGGTGCTCTGCGCGCGCGGCGAAATACTCGCGCGGGCGATCGCCGAGCAGCTGACGCCGGGCGCGGACGGAGGCGATCGCCTGCAGCGCCAGGTTCAGCTCGCGCTTCGACGCCCGCTCGCCCCAAAGCTGCTCCGCTTCGGCCTCGAACTTCTTCAGCGCCTGCGGCAGCCCCTGGGCGCCCTGCATCGACGCGGCGGCGAGCGCCTCGTTGACGTTGCCCGCCTCCATCATCTGGCTCCACGAGCGGAGCTCATCGAGCCCGAAGGCGAACACCTGCTCGAACAGCCCGCGGTCGACGCTGCCCAGCGCCTCGCGCAGCTTCGACTCGGGCACCGGGGCCATCACCCCGTTCTTCACCGTCAGTTCGCCGAGCGCGCTGCGCCCCGCCAGCCGCTGGACCCAGAGGTCTCCGTGGGGGGTGCTCATCAACAACCGGCCGCCGAACGTCTTGCCGCCGACGGGCTCATAGCGCTCGGGAGCGTTGCGCCGGGCGAAGCCGAAGAGCACCGAGCGGACGAACGCCATCAGGGTCGACTTGCCGACCTCGTTGTCGCCGTAGAGGACGTTGAGGCCCGGCCCGAGCTCGATCTTGAACTCGTGAAAGTGCCCGAAGCCGTCGATCTGCAGCTCGTCGAGCCGAAGCGCAGGCGCCTTCATCGGCCCCCCTCGAGCAGGTCGACGGCGCGGGTCGCGGCTTCTTTGAGCAAGCAGTCCGCGTTGCCCCGAAGGGGAAGGAGCCCGGCCTCGGCGAGCGCCGCGTCGAGCCCGTCGAGCCCCGCCTC
>JAYVRT010000305.1:0-6694 GCA_043776025.1 Archangiaceae bacterium
GTCGATGGTCGACAAGACGGGTGAGGTCGATGCCCGGGTCTTCGACGGGGTCGAAGCCGCCGAGGGCGCGTTCCGCGACGACGACTACCTCTTGGTGAAAGGCAAGGTGATCGCGTTCCACGGCAAGCCCCAACTGGTCGTGGAGACGCTCGAGCGCCTCGACCCGGGTCCGATCGATTCCCGCGAGTTCGCCTATACCCCGGTTGCCCCAGCCCACGAGCCCAGGACCGAGAAGGGAGAGAAGGCTGAGGCGCGCCACGAGCTCAAGGGCGGCAACCGGGCGATCAAGCAGAAGATCCTCGAGCTGTTCGACGACCCCCAGGTCGCCCGCGGCGTCGAAGCGCTGCTCAAGCACCTCGATCAGTACATCGACGAGCGGATCGCGATGAAGCTCGGCGGCGGAACCCCCCGCGGCGACGGCCGCAAGCCGCAGGTCGACAAGCGCCCCCGGGTCGAGTTCCGCGCCCGCCACGACGAGCCCAAGGCCGAGGGCGAGAGCAAGCCCGCCGAGAAGCCCGCGCACCGCGACCCCTCGCTTCCCAAGGATCTGACGTTCAAGCCGCTGAGCATGCTCGCCGGCGAGCCGGCCCCGGCGTCGGAGAATTCGCCCAAGCCCGAAAACGGCAACTAGACTCACCTCGGGCGACATGGCGAAGCGTTTGGGTGAGCAGCTGGTCGATGCGGGCCTCGTCTCGGCTGAGGCCATCGAGTCGGCACTTCAACAGCAGGCCATCACCGGACATCGCCTCGGCGACTGCCTGTTGGAGCTCGGGCTGATCCAGGAGGTGGCGCTGTTGCGCTTCCTCGCCGCCGAGTTCAAGACGCGCTTCGTCTCGGCGGAGAAGCTGTCGAAAGCAAAGATCCCGCCCGAGGTGCTCGACAAGGTGCCGGTGCGGATGTGCGAGGCGCAGGCGTTCTTGCCGCTGGCACTCGACCCCGAGCGGCGGATTCTCTCGATCGTGATGGCCGAGCCTCAGAACCTGGCGCTGGTGAAGGAAGTCACGTTGATCACCGAGATGGACGAGGTGTTCCCCTACGTCGGGGTGCGCAGCGCGATCCTCGCGGGGATCAAGAAGCACTACTACGGAGACCACACCGCGTTTGCCGCGTTGGAGCAGGGCGGGGTTCAGGCGCTGCGCAGTGACGTGCAGACGATGCAGGGCGCGTACGAGAGTGAGTCGCGCGTCGGCCCCGCGCCCACCGGGGTGGGGTCGAACCCAGGGCAGTCGGTGGTGCTCGACGGCGCGCGGCGCCGGGAGACATCGACCGGAAAGTCCAGCTCGCGGGTGAACCCGACCCAGCTGCGCGAGGCGCTCGGAGCGGTCCGCGGGACGATCGGCGAGACCGACTTCGTCGAGACCCTCAACATTCTGATCGGCCTGATGGAGATGAACCGCAAAGAGTTCCGCGGCCACTCCGCCCAGGTGGCGCGCCAGTCGACGCTGATCGCCCGGCGCATTGGGCTTGCCCCGCGCGACGTGGCGCACATCTCGATCGCAGCGTACCTGCATGATCTCGGCAAGCGGCCCGACCGGCACTTCACCCTCTCGGCGATCGCCAAGGTGCCGGAGCTCAAGGCCGACGCGAAGCGCTACATCCGGGCGCCGATCAAGCTCTTCGAGACGGTGCACCTGCACGGCGGCGTCAACGCGGTGCTCGCCCAGCTGTACGAGGCGTACGACGGCAGCGGCATTCCCCAGGGGGTCAAGGGCGAGGACATCTCCGCCGGCGCGCGGATCATCGCGGCGGTCGATGCGTTTCTCGACCTGACGCACAACCCGTTCAATCCCTTCGGCCGGGTGCTAACGAAGGACGAGGCGCTCGACAACCTGCGGGCTGAGTCGGGCAAGTTGTTCGACCCGGTCGTCGTCGACACCATCGCCCACCTCCAGAGCGGAGACCTGCTGCGCCAGCGCGTCGAGACCGACGGCCGGATGGTGATCGTCGCCGACCCGGACGAGGCGGTGCGCACCGACCTCAACGACTCGCTCAACAAGATCGGGCTGGTGGTGCACACCGTCCTCAAGCTCGACGGGGTGATCGACGCGGTGCTCGCCGGCGAGTCGGACACGCTGGTGGTGGGCCTCGCCTACGGCGTCCAGGACCTGGTCAACCTCGCCGGCTTCGTCCGAGGGCGGCCGGAGAGCGCCTCGGTGCCGATCCTCGTGGTCGGCGAGCCGACGGATCCGCAGACCCGCGAGCGCTTGTCGAACGTGGGGATCTCGGCGTTCCTGCCGACCCCGCTCAACCCCGACGACGCCGCGGGCGTGGTCAAAGGGCTCTACGCCGACCGGATGGACAACGGCGGGCCCGGCCACACGGTGCGGGGGAGCTTCGACGAGCTCGCCGCGACCGAGCTGGCGAAGTTGCTCGGCAAGGGCCGCAAGACGGGCCGGCTGCTGGTGCGCAACGGACCGCAGGAGGGCTTCCTGCACATCGAGAAGGGCCGCGCGGTGTTCGCCAGCTTCGCCGGCAAGCAGGCGGAGACGGCGATCGACGGGATGCTCTCGCTGGCCCAGGCGGAGTTCTCGTGGGAACCGGAGGCGCTGCTCACCGAGGCGCCCCACGTCGATCGCGATCTCGAGGTCATCGCCCGGGAAGCCGAGCACGGCCCCACCGCCGCGCGCTGAGCTGGCGGGGCGGCCCCCCCTTTCAAGCGGGGGACCTTACAGGTCGAGCTTGAGGCCGAAGAGGTCGCGGGTGTTCTTCGCGCAAATCAGCGCCACTTCGTCGGGGTCGCGGCGGTGAAGCTCGGCGACCTTCTTCGCCGTGTGCGCGACCCAGCTCGGCTCGTTCTTCTTTCCCCGGTAGGGAATCGGCGCGAGGAACGGGCTGTCGGTCTCGACCAGCAGGCGCTCGAGCGGGGTGAAGGCCACCGCCGCCTGGAGCGCCTCGGTCTTCTTGTAGGTGACGACCCCGGAGATCGACAGGTGGAAGCCGAGCTCGAGGTAGCGTCGAGCCGCGTCGGTGTCACCGGTGAAGCAGTGAATCTGGCCGCGGGACATGCCCTCGCTCTTGAGGAGCTCGGCGCACTGCTCGTGCGCGTCGCGGACGTGGATCACCACCGGCTTGCCCAGCCGCTTCGCCAGCTGACACTGCCGGCGGAAGGCCTCGGCCTGCACCTCGCGGGGCGAATGGTCGTAATAGAAGTCGAGCCCCGTCTCGCCGACCGCGCAGACCTGCGGCAAGGCGCACAGCCGCTCGAGCGTCGCCCAGTCCTCCGCGGTGGCCTTCGCGGCATCGTGGGGATGAATCCCCATCGTCGGCGTGAGGAACCCGGGGTGCGCCGCCGCCACTTCGATCGCGGCGCCGAAGTCGCCGGACTTCTGCATCAGCCCGATGACGATCGCGTGGCGCAGACCGGCGTCCTTCGCCCGCTGCACCACGTCGGCCGGCACCGGGAAGTCCTTCGCCTCGAGGTGGCAGTGGGCGTCGATCAGGATCATGGCGGGTGGGGCTCGGCGAGGATCGCGGTCAGCTCCGCCCGCGCCTCGGGGGAAGAGAGCTCGAGGTTCGCCAGCGGCGCTCTGCCCTGCCCGCCCGGCAACAGGCAGAGCCCTTCGGCGACGTCGAGCTTGAGGTCGTCGGACGTCTTGGGGTCCTTGAGGATCGCCTCGAGCACCGGCAACGCTCCCAGGCCGCCCAGCCGGCCGAGGCCACGCGCCGCGGCGCCGCGGCACAGATCGTTGGGGTCGGAGAGGATCTGCTCCAGGCGAGGCTGAGCTCCCGGCGCCTTCACCTCGCCGAGCAGCTCGATCGCCATCGCGCGATCCGCGCTCCACTTGCGCGCCGCGCGCTTGAAGAGGTGATCCGCCGCGGAGGCATCTCCCAGCCGCACCAGGGCTCCGGCAGTCTGGGTCCGCTCGAATGCGGGCAGGAACCACTTGCCGAACATCCGCTGCAGTCCGGGCAGCGCCGCCTTGTCGCCGAGCTCGGCGAGCGCCGCGACCGCGCGAAACCTCAGCTCCCCGTCGTCGAGCGCTTCGATCAGCACCTCGAGCCCGGCGGAGTGCTTCAGCTGCGCCATCCCCCGCGCCGCCTCGAAGCGAACGGGAAACAGCTCATCGCGCATCGCCTGGGCGAACGCTCCGCGCGAGCTTGGGCGGCCCAGGTCGGCCAGCCGGCCCGTGGCTTCGATCCGCACCCGCATGTCGCGGTCGGAGAGGTGCCGGACCAGCAGCTCCTCGGCCTCCTCCGGCGGGAGGATGATCGCCGCGAGGGCGAGGCCACCGCAGCGCACCTCGCTCTGCTTGTCCGCCAGCAGGCGGACCACCGCCGGAGCGAACTCCAGCCTCGACACCTCGGGCACCTCGGCCCCGAGATCGCAAAGCACTTCGGCCGCTTCGGCGCGCACCGCTGGATTCTTCTCGTGCTCCAGCTTGAAGAGGGCAGTGTCCCGCCCGGCGCGCCAATCGGAGTTCACTTCACGTCCGCGCCTGGCGGCATCGCACCGGGGTCGAGCAGCACCAGGTCCTTTCCCCCGCTGCCCGCGGTGAGGACCATCCCCCGGCTCTCGATGCCCTTGAGGGCCCGCGGCTTCAGGTTCGCCACCACCACCACGTTCCGGCCGACGAGCGCCTCGGCAGCGTAGGCCTCGGCGATGCCGGAGACGATCGTCCGCGGCGCACCCTCGCCGAGATCGACGGTGAGCTTGAGCAGCGTGTCGGCCTTGGGGACCTTCTCGCAGGCGAGCACCGTCCCCACCTTCAGCTGCACCTTGGCGAAGTCACCGAACTCGATCTGGGCCGGAGGCCCCGCGACCGGCGCCGCCTTCTTCGCCTCGGGGACAGGCGCCGCGGCGACCGGCGCCGCCCCGGGCTCAATCAGCTTCGCCACCTGGGCTTCTTCCATTCGGTTGATCAGCGGCGACGGATCGCCAATCGGCCGCGCGCGATCGAGCAACGGGTAACCTGCCTTCTCCAGCGCCGCAAACGAAAGGCGCGGTGCGTTGAGCTGCTTGAACAGGTTCTCCGCCAGCCGCGGCACGACCGGCGCGATCAGCGCCGCGACGAGGTAGGCGATCTCCGCCGCGTCGGACAACGCCGAGCGCGCCCCCTCGAGGTCGGTCTTCTTCTTCTTCCACGGCTCGTGCTGGGTGAGGAACTGGTTCGCCGACTGGCCGATTTCGAGGATCACCTTCATCCCCGCGCGGTAGTCGAAGCGCTCGAAGGCGTCACGCACCTCTTTCACCCGGCCCAGCGCCTTCTCGACCAGCGCCCGCCCTTCTCCGGTCGACGCCGGAGCGAGCTTGCGGCCCATGTCCTCGACCGCGAGCAGCGACAGCCCGCGGTTGGCGAGGTTGCCGAGGTTGTTGACCAGCTCGGCGTTCACCCGCTGGCGGAACTCGGTGAGGCTGAAGTCGAGATCCTCGGCGCCTGGCCCGAGCAGGGTGGCGTAGTAGAAGCGGAGATAGCTGGGATCGAGCAGGTCGAGGTACGGCCGGGCGTTGATGAACGTGCCCCGGCTCTTGCTCATCTTCTCGCCGTTGACCGTCAGGTGCCCGTGGATGTGGACGTAATCGGGGCGGTGAAGCTTGGCGACCTTGAGCACCGCCGGCCAGAACAGACAGTGGAAGTAGACGATGTCCTTGCCGATGCAGTGGACGATCCGCGCCCCGGAGTCCTCCGCCCAATAGGCGAGCGCGTCCTTCGCTTTCCCCGTGTCCTTCGCCCACTTCTCGGTGGTCGCGATGTAGCCGACAGGCGCGTCGAGCCAGACGTAGAAGAACTTGTTGGTCTCGCCGGGAATCGGAAAGCCGAAGTACGGCCCGTCGCGGCTGATGTCCCAGTCGGCGAGGCCCTTGGCGAAGAACTGCTGCAGCTGGCTCGCGAGGCCCGGGTTCATGAACTTCGGGTCGGCGATCAGCTCCTGCAGGTACTCCTTCATCTTCGGCAGCTGGAAGAACAGGTGCGGCGAGCTCTTCCACACCGGGGGCAGCCCGCTGATTGCGGACTTCGGGTCGATCAGCTCCTTCGGACCGTAGTTGGCACCACACTTCTCGCAGGCGTCGCCGTATTGATCCGGCGTCTTGCAGTTGGGGCAGGTGCCGCGGATGAAGCGATCGGGGAGGAACCGCTGCGCCTTCTCGTCGTACGCCTGCTCGACGTCCTTGCGGCCGATCAGCCCCGCGTCTTTGAGCCGCCCGTAGATCAACTCGACGTAGTGCTTGTTCTCCGCTGAGTTCGTCGAGTGGTAGGCGTCGAACTTCACGTCGAAGTCCGCGAAGTCCTTTTGATGCTCGACGCTGAAGCGCGCCACGAACTCTTCGGGCGTCACCTTCGCCTTGGCGGCGTTGAGCTCGATCGGAGTGCCGTGGGTGTCATCGGCGCAAAGAAAGAGCACCTCCTCGCCGCACGAGCGGAGGAAGCGAACCCAGATGTCGGTCTGGATGTGCTCCACCATGTGCCCGAGGTGAATCGGGCCGTTGGCGTAGGGCAGCGCGCAGGTGACGAGGGTTCGTTTGGACATGGGTCTCGAAGATGAAGGTTCTACCTTTCCAGCTCACGGCGAATCGTGGCGAATCCTGACTCCCAGAAGGGGGCTTTGCCGCAGAGGGTCCAGATCAGCCGCTCGAGGACGAGCTCCTCGCCGCCGAACTTGAGCGCGAGATCCGCCTCGGCGCAGCTGACCATCGCCTTGAGCAGCTCCTTGCGGCCGTAGCCGGCGGCGGCCTGCATCCCCATGAACGAGGCGT
>JAYVRT010000306.1:0-2074 GCA_043776025.1 Archangiaceae bacterium
GGCCCTTTGAGGGATGGCTGCCTAGCGGAGGCGGTGCCCACCTCGCAAGTGCCGAAGCGGTCTTTGATGAAGATCGTGCCAGCGGCTGAAAAGTCAGCGGTGCTGGCGGTGCCCGAAGCTCTTGGCCCCGAAGCGCTGCCCCGAGCGGTGGTGTGTCGGGGCCGGAGCGTTGCCCTGCGGCCGGTGGGGCTCCGCGACGAAGAACTTCACGACCATCGCCTTGAGCAGCGGCTCGTTCTCGTCGACCCGTTCCATCGGGAGCTTCTGACGAATCAGCCGCTCGATCGGGATCCACAGCGAGCGCTCTTCGGGGCCGACGAAGGTCACCGCGGTGCCGCTGGTCTCGGCGCGCGCGGTGCGGCCGATGCGGTGGACGTAGTCCTCGGGGTTCCTCGGCACGTCGGCGTTGACGACCAGGGCGATGTCGGTGACGTCGATGCCCCGCGCCGCCAGATCGGTCGCCACCAGGATTCTTCCCTCGCCCGAACGGAACGCGTCGAGCGCGGTCTTGCGCTGGCCCTGGCTGCGATCGGAGTGGAGCTGGCCCACGTTCTCCCCGAGCCGGGCGAGCTTCTTCGCGAACTTGTCGGCACGCCCGCGGGTGCGCACGAAGACGAGCACCTTCCCCGGCTCCTCGGTGACCAGCTTTCCCAGCAGCGGCAGCTTCAGCTCGTCCTTCAGGCCGATCACCCGCTGGGTGACCTTCGCCGCGGTGGTGCCGGAGGGCGCGACGCCGACGCTGACCGGCGAGCGCATGTGGCGCTGGGCGAAGCGGGTGACATCGTTGCTCAAGGTGGCGGAGAAGAGCATCGAGTGGCGCTGGCGGGGGAGCATTGAGAGCACCCGCTCGAGCTGCGGCGCGAAGCCCATGTCGAGCATCCGATCGGCCTCGTCGAGCACCAGGGTGTGCACCGAGGCGAGCTTGAGGGTGCGTTGCTGCAGGTGGTCCACCAGGCGGCCTGGCGTGGCGATGATCACCGGGAGCCCGCGGCGCAGCTGGCCGACCTGCGGTCCGAGCGGGACCCCGCCGATCAGCACCACGCTCAGGGGCTCCTTCGCGCCGGCGAGGCGCTGGAGCTCGGTGTGAATCTGCAGCGCCAGCTCGCGCGTCGGAGCGAGGATCAACGCCGCGTGCTGCTCGCGCGGGCGCAAGCGTTCGAGCAGCGGCAACACGAACGCCGCCGTCTTCCCGGTGCCTGTCTGCGCGCAGCCGATGACGTCGGTGCCCTGGAGCCCCAACGGAATCGCCTTCGCTTGAATCGGGGTGGGCATCTCGAAGCCGAGGGCTTCGAGGGTGGCGATGCGCGCCGGGGATAAACCCAGCTGCGCGAAGGTGGTCATCGACAAAACAGGCTCCTTACAGGAGCCGCTTCGCGATTCCTGACTGCGGCTGCAAAGACCTTCGTGGTTACTGCTCGAGCACCGGCTGGGGACCGGGGATGATGCCGGCGATGTCCGGATCCTCGGCGTTCGGGTCGCGCTCGGGGCGGGTCGACTTCTCGACCTTCTTCATGTCGCGCGCCGCTTCCTTCGCCTTGCGACGCTCGAGCCGCAGGAGCTCTTTCTGCCGTTTCGATGCACTGACCTGGGACATGTGCGTACCCCTTAATTAAGAGACAACTGCCAAAGGTTGAACTGGGAACAGCAGATGAGAAATCCCCGTCGAAACGACGATTCGTTCAGGCGATCGGCTTGACGTTCGCCGCCTGGAGACCCTTGGGCCCGCGGTTGACGTCGAACTCGACCTTCTGCCCTTCGGCCAGCGTGCGGAAACCGTCCGCGACGATCGCAGTGTGGTGGCAGAACACATCCTCGCCCCCGCCATCCTGCGTGATGAAACCAAACCCCTTCGCGTCGTTGAACCACTTCACAGTGCCAGTAGCCATCTTGTCTCTCGACCTTACTTGTAAGGCTCGGCAATCATTTGCCGATGCACCGTTCGCCTGAACGGCGCAAGGGGGAATACGCAATTTTGCCCCAGAATGCCACTCCGCCTGCGCCGATACCCACAATCGCCTGAGTCTGCGAGAGTTTACGGGTGCGATTCGCAACGGCCTTCATTCTCGCGCTGGGC
>JAYVRT010000307.1:0-6680 GCA_043776025.1 Archangiaceae bacterium
GCACCCGAGCCGCGGACAGTGACGCGCCCGACCGCGCCGCGGTGAGACAGTTTCCTTTACGGGGCCCGGTGGGGCGCATAAGCCTTCAGCCATGAAACGCCTCGCCTTGATCGCCGCGCTCGCCCTCCTCAGCCTCGCCTGCCCGAAGTCCAACCCCTCGAACCTCGCGGGCAACGACGACGAGCTGATGGACACCAACGCCTCCCAGTTGGAGGAGCTGCGCAGCCGCCAGGATCTCAGCTGCACCAACTGGTGCTCGCTCAAGGACAAGGCGTGCGGGCTCTCCAAGTCCTCTTGCGACGTCGCCGGCCGGCACACCGACCGCGACGACTTTCAGAAGCGCTGCGTCGCGTCCCAGGAGGACTGCGCCAAGTTCATCGAAGGTTGCGCCGGGTGCGGCCACTGAGCCGGTTGGCTAGGCTGGCCTCGATGCGCCTGAGCCTGCTCGCTGCACTCTGCTGCCTCTCGGCCCCCGCCTTCGCGGATGACGACCTGACCCCGGAGAAGGCGGCGAAGATCGATCACGAGACCAACAAGGCGCTCGACGCGGTCGACAAGAAGTACGGCAACCGCAAGTCGTCGGAGCTGAGCAGCGACGAGCGCCGTGAGGTGATCCGTGAGCGGGCCGCCGCCGAGCGCGAGGTGCTGGAGAAGAACGACACCAAGCCCGCGGACTACGTCCGGTACACCGGGAAGATGAACCGCGAGGACCGCGCGGCCACCAAGGCGGCCGGCGCCAAGATCGAAGAGAAGGAGAAGGCCGCCGCGGCGGAGAAGGAAAAAGAGAAGGAGAAGGCGGCGGGCCCGAAGGAGATCCCGATTCAGCGCGGCTTCAACGACGACCACCCGGTGGTCCTCGAGGAGAAGCAGGGCGCGGCGCCGGTGGTCGAGAAAGGCCTGCCCAAGGACTTCACCGATGATCAGGCCGCGGCGGGGATGACGGACTCCAGCAGCGAGACCGCCCCCGCCAAGCCCGCGGGCAAAGGGAAGAAGAAGTAGCCCCCTACCGGGTCCAGACCTCGTCGTAGGGGCAGGAGCAGTCCTTCTCCTCCGGCTCCGGGTAGACGTAGCGCTGGTGCTTGTAGTTGCGCAGCACCGTCTCCTTCTCCCCTCGCTCGACGACGTAGTCCGGCTGGAGCGTGACCTTGCCCCCGCCCCCGGGGAGATCGACCGCGAGGTGCGGCACGGCGAGCCCGGTGGTGTGCCCGCGGAGCTGCTCGAGGATCTCCAGGCCGGCGGCGAACGGCGTCCGCAGGTGCTCCAGCCCCTGCGCCACGTCCATCTGGTGCAAGTAATACGGGCGCACCCGCATCTGCAGGCTCTTGTGGGACAGCTCCCGGATGATCCGTGCGCTCGAGTTGAGCCGGCGCATCAACACCGCCTGGTTCTCCACCGGCACCCCGTGGTCCACCAGCCGCTCGCAGGCCTCGCGGGCCTCGGGGGTGATCTCCTTGGGGTGGTTGAAGTGGGTGACGACGAACACCGGGGCGTGGCGGCGCAGCAGCTTCGCCAGTGAGTCGGTGATCCGCATCGGCAGGCACACCGGCAGGCGGGTGCCGATCCGGATCATCTCCACGTGCTTGATCTGCTTGAGCGGCGCCAGCAACTCTTCGAGGCGCTCGTCGGAGAGCAGCAGCGGGTCGCCGCCGGAGATCAGCACGTCGCGCACCTCGGGGTGCCGGCGCACGTAGTCGATGCCTTTGTTCAACTCGGCGCGCGACAGCTCGGCCTCGCCTCCCTTCGTCAGCCGGCGCCGGGTGCAGTGGCGGCAGTAGACGGAGCAGGAGTCGACCGCGAGCAGCAGCACCCGGTCGGGGTACTTGTGGACGATCGCCTCCACCGGGCGGGTCTTGTCCTCCCCCAGCGGGTCGAGCAGCTCGCCCGGCCGCACCCGCGCCTCGGCCCGCACCGGAATCGACTGCATCCGCACTGGGCAGAACGGGTGCGCCGGGTCGATCAGTGACAGGTAGTAGGGCGTGATCCCCAGCCGGAAGACGGCGGCGGTCTCGATGCAGCCGGCCCGCTCGTCGTCGGTCAGGGGAATCAGCCGGCCCAACGCCTCGGGGGTGCGGACGGCGTTGCGCAGCTGCCACCGCCAGTCGCCCCACTCGGCGTCGGTGGCGGCGGGGAAGAGCGTCTGCCGGGACATCTACGCGTGCGGGCCGGGTGAGGTCGTCCCGTGCTCCCGCCACCATTTCTGGCCCGATTCCGGCAGCAGGTAGAGCGGGTCGTAGTACTCGTAGCGGCGGTCGAGCGCGTCCGAGGCGTCCTCGATGCCGGTGCGGTAGTTCTTCGTCCAGTAGCTGATGCCCTTCTCCTTGTCGTACTCCGCCACCTGGTGCACCCAGCGCTTCCCGACGAAGGGTACGTCGCAGACGATGCGGGGCGTGGCGAAGCCCGGCATGTAGCCCATGATGTCGTGCTGCAGCTTCTGGGCTTCGGCGACGCTCAACCGCCAGTGCTCGGCGTTGGGGATCATGTCGCACATGTAGAAGTAGTACGGCAGGATCCGCGCGTGATCGAGCAGCATGAAGGACAGCTCGAGCAGATCCTTCGCCGTCGCGTTCACGCCCCGCAGCATCACGCCCTGGTTGCGGACGTCGCGGAACCCGAGCTCGAGGATCTTCTTCGCCGCCTTGCCCAGCAGCGGTGTCACCTGGTTCGCGTTGTTGACGTGGGTGTGGAGCGCGAGGTCGATGTTGCGCTCGAACGCCTTCTTCGCCAGCCGCTCGAAGGCCTTGAGCACCGTGTCCTGGAGGAAGTGCTGGGGGATGCCCATCAGCCCCTTCGAAGCGAGGCGGATGTCGCGGATGTTCGGGATGTCCATCAGCGCGCTGACGAAGGCCTCGAGCTGGCCGATCGGCACGTTGGCGATGTCGCCGCCCGAGACGACGACGTCGCGCACCTGCGGCGTCTTGCGCAGGTACTCGAGGATCTGGGCGTGGCGCTCGGGCTGGGGGGTGTGGAACTTGAGCTTCTCCACCACCGGCACGTCGTTGCCCACCAGGTCCATTCGGGTGCAGTGGCCACAGTACTGGGGGCAGGTCGACAGCAGCTCGGCCAGCACCTTGGTCGGGTAGCGGTGGGTCAGCCCCTCCACCTTCCACATCTCCGCTTCGTGCAACGAGTCCCGCGACGAGCGCGGGTGGTTGGGGAAGTCGGTGCGGCGATCAGCAAAGGCCGGCAGCATGTACATCCGCAGCGGGTCGGCCCAGAGATCGTCGAAGTTCATGGTGTTGATCATGTGCGGGGTGATCAACATCGACATCGTCGCGCGCTCTTTGTGGTCGCGCTCCATGCTCAGCGCCAGCGCCTCGGGGAGCAGCGGCCCGAGCGCGGCCTTGAGCTCCTTCAAGTTCTTCACCGTGTGCTTGCGCTGCCACAGGGCGCTCTCCCATTCAGCCTGGCTGATGCCCTTGTAGCCGGGGATCCGGTTCCAATCGGGCTCGACGAAGGCCCGTTGGAGCGGGTAGCGAAACGGCTGTGCCGAGGCGCTCTTGCCGGTGCTGGGCGTGGGTGCGGAGCTCGCTGGAGAAGGCGTCGGGGTGAGCATGCTGCTCATATAACCGAAGCGAAGCGGTTTTGATCAGGCCCCGGGGATCTCGACGCCTTTGAGCACGAAGGGCGTGTCGGCCTCGACGGTGATCTCCTGCGGCGGGCTCGCCTTGCCGTTCATCTTGAAGATCACCTTGTGCTTCCCCGCGGGGAGCTCGATCGCGCTGGAGATCGCCACCGGCGTCTTCTTCCCGGTGTTCTTCCCGTCGACCCAGACCTCTGCCCCCGCCGGCTTCGAGGAGCAGGCCAGCTTGCCCTTCCCACCCTTCGCCGGGGCGGCCTTGACTTCCTTCGGCTCGGGCTCGGCCTTCGGCTTTGGCTCGGGCTCCGCCTTCGGTTTCGGCTCGGCCTTCGCGGTCTCCGGCTTCGGCTCGGCCTTCGGCTTGGGCTCGGGCTCCGCCTTCGGCTTCGGCTCGGCCTTCGCGGTCTCCGGCTTGGGCTCGGGCTCGGCCTTCGTCTCGCGGACCATGTCGAGGTATGGCTCGACCAGCGCCTGCTTGTCCTTGTTGTCGAGATCGAGATTGAAGGCTTTGTAGCCTTCCTTCCGCCCGACGACCTTGTGCACCCTGTCGAAGGTCAGCCCCTCGACCTTGGCGTTGGGGGTCTTGCCGATCTTCTTGCCGTCGACGGTGACCTCGACCCCGAACTCTCCAGAGCTGAAGCTCGCGGCGTAGCTCTTCAGCTCGGCGCCCTTGGGCGGCTCGGCCTTGTCTGGCGGCTTCTCAGTGCCCTTCGGCTCCGTGCCCTTCACCGCCGTCGGCTCGGTCTTCGGCTCGCTGCCCTTCGGCTCACTGCCCTTCGGTTCGACCGGAGGCGGCGCCACCTTCGTCGCGCCCGGAACCGGGGTGAGCACCACCGGCAGCGCGAGCATCTGGTTGCCCGAAAGGTGAACCTTCAGCTTCTTCGGGGCAAACGCCTTCGAGACCGGGACGACGTCGACGTAGTAGTCGCCCGGGTCGAGCACGATCGCCTGCGAGCCATCGAAGGTCTTCCCCCCGCCGGCCGCGGTCTGGGAGACCGTCACCTGGAAGGGCCCGTCGGGCGTCGTCTGGATCGCCAGCCTCGCCGGGTTGCTCGAGAGCATCACCACCGCGACGATCGCGAGGAGGATCGCCACCCCGCCCCCGATCGCGCCGAACATCACCACCTTGCGGCGGCCCGGCGGCATCGAAGCGAGGGCGCCCCCGCTCTGCTTCGCCGGCTGGCGGCTCGGCGCGCGGGTCTGCCGGATGCGCTGGGGCTTGGCGTTGGGGTTGGTGGCGTCGGCGGGCGGCGGCTCGTCGTCTGCGGGCCGGCCCTTGCCGTCGGTGTCGTCGTGCGGGCTGACGTCGCCGTCTTCGCCGTTCTCGTAGCCCTCGTCTTGCTGCTGCTGCTCGTCGTCGCCCTCGCCTTCTTCCTTGAACAAACGGGTGTTCGGCACCGGCCGCTCACCCGTCGCCTCGGCCTCGATCCGCACCGGGGTCGGGCCGATCATCGTCTGGCCGGCGTACTCAGGGGCGTCGCCGATCACGATCTTCTGCTTCTGACCGCTCTTGCCTTTTTGCGACGGCGTCAGCGTCTCGACGAACTTCTGGTTCTTTCCGGTGTCGGCGCCGTTCTCCTCTTGCTCCATCGCCGGGCGGAAGCCGGTCTGATCGAGCGGCTTGATCTCGTCCACCCCGGTGTCGCCAAAGCTGCCGCTCGGCCTGCCGTTGCCGTTCTTGCCCCGGGGCGGCATCGTCGCGTCGAAGTTAGCGGTGGAGACGTTCTCCTGCATCGCCTGAGAGAGCGCGGGGGTGTGCTCCGCGGAGTCGGAACCCGGCTCGGGAGCGGCGAACGGCGACACGCCGACGTTCGTCTTCAGGTTCTCCTGCATCGCGGTGTTGTCGACGATCTGGGTACGGTCGCTCGCCCCGTCCATGTCCGCCAGCTCTTCGGCCGACGGCGGCGGGATGTTGAGGGTGTTGGCGTTGTTGTTGACTTGCATCCCGGTCGCCATCGCGCCCGCAGCAGGGAGCCCCTGCATCGACCGGGGAGAAGGGGTTCGCACTGGCGGTGGCGCGGCCGGGGCGACCGGCATCGCCACTGTCGCGGCAGGCGGCTGCTGGGTCGTCTTCCGCTTCGGCGGCGGCGGCTGGGCGAGGACGCCCGAGGACTCGACCTGCTCCGGCTTCTCGATGCTCGCGAAGCGGTGCATCTTCTCGTCTTCGCGGTTCAGGTCCTCGGCGAAGGCCTCCTTCATGAAGGAGGCGAGGTGCTTCGCGGAGTAGATCGCGTCTCCCGCCAGGAGGAACCGCATCAGGTCCTCCTGGAGATCCGAGGCCCACTGGTAGCGATCTTCCTGCTCGCGGGCGAGCGACTTCATCACCACCTTCTCGAGGCCGGCAGGGATGTTGGGGTTGAACTGCCGCGGCGTCGGCACCTCGGCGTTGCGGACCTTCTCGAGGGTGGAGAAGTCGGACTCGCCGACGAAGAGCTTCTCGCCGGTGAGCATCTCGTAGAGGATCACCCCGACGGCGAAGATGTCGCTGCGGCGATCGATCGGGAGCCCGCGCACCTGCTCGGGCGACATGTAGCCGAACTTCCCCTTGAGGATCCCCGCCTGGGTCTTCTGGCTTCGGTTCGCCGCCTTGGCGATGCCGAAGTCGATGATCTTCACCTCGCCCTCGTAGCTGCAGAGAATGTTCTGGGGCGAGACGTCGCGGTGAATGATGTGGAGCTCTTGCCCGCGGGCGTCCTTCTTCCGGTGGGCGTAGTCGAGCCCCTCGCAGATCTTCGAGCCGACGTAGACCGCCTGGGCGGTCGGCATGATCTCCTTCCGCCGGCGGTACCGCTCGAGGATCGTCCGCAGATCGCGCCCGGAGACGTACTCCATCGCGATGAAGAACGCCTCGTCGTGCTTCCCCAGCTCGTGGATGTGCACCACGTTCGCGTGGTTCAGCTGAACGCTGATCCGCGCCTCGTCGATGAACATCGTGATGAACTCTTCGTCCTCCGCCATCGTGGGGAGGATCTTCTTGATCGCGAGGATCCGCTCGAACCCCTCGACCCCGAACGCCTTCGCGATGAACACCTCGGCCATGCCGCCGACGTTCACGCGCTCGAGGAGCAGGTATTTGCCGAAGACGGTGGGTTTACGCATTCGC
>JAYVRT010000308.1:0-6679 GCA_043776025.1 Archangiaceae bacterium
GCTGGGTGACGCGCGCTGGCCCGAGGCGATCGGCTGTATCCGCGCCACGAATGAAGTCGAAGTAGTCGTTGGTCAGGTTGGTGCCGATCTGGATCAGCAGCGCGCCGAGCAGCGCCAGCGCCGCGAGCAACGGGCTGAAGGCGCCGTCGCGCAGCGCGAGCGCCGACCCCACCGCCACCGGCACCAACCCGGCAACGAGCGTCTTCGGCCGCGCTGCCTGCCACCAGATCGCGACGCTCACGGCAGTCTCGGGAACTTCGAGAAGTCCGGCTTGCGGCGCTCGAGGTAGGCGCGCTTGCCCTCCTGCGCTTCCTCGCTCATGTAATAGAGCAGCGTCGCGTTGCCGGCGAGCTCCTGGATCCCCGCCTGCCCGTCGAGCCCAGCGTTGAACGACGACTTGAGCAGCCGCAGCGCCAGCGGAGAGTGCGCGAGCATCTCGCGGCACCAGTCGACGGTCGTCTGCTCCAGCTCGCGCAGCGGGACCACGGTGTTGACCAGGCCCATTTGCAGCGCCTGCGCGGCGTCGTACTGCCGACAGAGGAACCAGATCTCGCGCGCCTTCTTCTGCCCGACGACCGACGCGAGGAAGGAAGCGCCGAACCCGCCGTCGAAGCTGCCGACCTTCGGGCCGGTCTGGCCAAAGCGGGCGTTGTCGGCGGCGATGGTGAGATCGCACACCAGGTGGAGCACGTGGCCACCGCCGATGGCGAAGCCGGCGACCATCGCCACCACTGGCTTGGGCAGCGAGCGGATCTGCTTCTGCAGGTCGAGCACGTTGAGCCGGGGCACGCCGTCGGCGCCAACGTAGCCCTTGTTTCCGCGGATCCGCTGATCGCCGCCCGAGCAGAAGGCGTGGTCGCCTTCGCCGGTGAGGATGATCACCCCCACCTTCGCGTCTTCACGCGCCTCGGTGAACGCCGCTTGCAGCTCGAAGAGCGTCTGGGGGCGAAAGGCGTTGCGGACCTCGGGGCGGTTGATCGTGATCTTCGCGATCCCGTCCGACGTCTCGTAGCGAACGTCCTCGAACTTCTTCGAGAGCGGATCAGCCTTCCATTCGGGCTTCATGTGCGGACCTCCAGGTCGTGGTGTTCGTGGGTGTAGCGGGCGCCAAGGAACCCCTGGACCTCGGCGAGCCAGCGCTTGGGGGCTTGCAGGTGCACCGCGTGGCCGGCGCCCTTGATCGCCACGTGCCAGCCCTGGGGTAGCTGCGCCGCCATCCGGCCCGCGAGCGCGGTGAACTTCGCGTCCTCGGCGCCGCTCAACATCAGGGTCGGAATCGCCAGCCGGGGCAGCGCGGACCAGAAGCTCGGCTGGACGCCCAGGCCCAGGCACCGCAGGGCACCGGCGAGGCCAGAGGCGGTGTGCGCGCGCCGGCGGGCATCGAGGGCCGCGCTGCGCCGAAGGCCGTCGAACAACGGCAGCTGTTCCCACTGGGCAATGAAGGCCTCCACCCCGTGCGCTTCGAGCCGCATCGCCCGCTCTTCGTCCTCGGCCCGGCGCAGGGCCCGGTCGTGGTGGCGGGCAAGCCCAGCGGTACCGCTCTCGAGAATCAGCCGTGACACTTTGCGCGGATGCCGCACCGCGAGGGCGAGCGCGAGCCGGGCGCCCTGGGAGTAGCCGATCACCACCGAGGGCCCGGTCAGCCGCGCCGCCAGCGCCTCAATCGTCTCGTCGAACCCCTCGCGCCCGAGCCGCTTCGGCACCGGAGCGCCGGCGTGTCCGGGTAGATCGGGACAGATCGCAGTCAGCCAGGGGCTGAGCGCCCCGGCCAGCTCCGCCCATGACGACCCTGCGCCGGTGAAGCCGTGCAGCATCAGCGCGGGCAGCGGCATCACGAAGCCTCCAGCGCGCCAGCGACCCGCGCGTGCAGGTCACGATGCGCGGAGACGTTGCTCGCCCGATCCGTCCGCACCTCGATCAGAGGGAACCCCGGGCCGGCCAGCGCCGTGGCGAGCGCGTCTGCCGTCCGCGGCCGCTCGAACGGAGCGCCGGCCAGCGCGGCGAGGTGGGTGAAGTCGAGCCCGTGGGGCGTACCGAAGAGCTGTTCGAAGTGCTCCGTCCGGTCCGCGATTGGCAGGAATGAGAAGATCCCTCCGCCGTCGTTGTTCACCACGACGATTCGCAGCGGAAGCTGGTGCCGCCGGGCGATCAGCAGCCCGTGGAGGTCGTGGATCAGCGCGAGATCTCCGATCAGCAGCGTGGTCGGAAGGCCAGTCGCGGCGGCCACCCCGGCGGCGGTCGACGTCACCCCATCGATGCCGTTGACGCCCCGGTTGCTGAGGACGCGGATCCGCGCCGCTCCCGGTGAGGCGAACGCATCGACGTCGCGAATCGGCATGCTGCTCGAGAGGAAGAGGTTCGCGGGACCCGAGGCGGCCACCGTCCGAGCGACCTGAGGCTCGCCGAAGGGCAGCCCGGCCAGGGTCAAACGCGCCTTCGCGTCGGCCGCGAGGAACCCCTCCCGGTACGCGTTGCGGACGACGTCGGGCGGCCGCAGCAGCCGGCACGCCTCCACCGCGCCGCCGACGATCACCTGCTCCGCTCGGTGCGCAGGGTCGACCACCTCACCGCGGTCGCTGAAGACGAAGATCCGGGCGCCGCTGGCGTCGAGCCAGGCCTGGGTCGTCTTCGGCGTCAGCCCACCGCCGAAGCGCAGCACGACCTGCGGCCGATGCGCCTGGGCGAACGGCGCGTGGCGCAGCAACAGCTCGGCGTGGGCGACCGCCTGTGGAAACCCAAAGCGCGCGTTCGAGGCGGCCTCGGCGAGCACCGGGAAGCCGAGCGCCGCGCCCAGCGCGTGCACCGCCTCGCCAAATCCGTCATCGGCCTCGCGAGGGCCGCAGACGATCACGCCCCGCTCGACCCCGCGGAGCGCCAACGCCACCGCGTCCACCCGCGGCGCGGCCCGGGCCGAGACCACCCGGGTGACCGCCGTCTCGTCCACCGGCAACGGGGCCGAATCCGGCGGCGCCAGCGGCTCGCGCAGTGGCACGTTGAAGTGAACCGGCCCCGAGGACGCCAGCGCCCGCGCCACCACCGCGCGCAGGTGCGGCAGGCCTTCTTCTTCCGGCGCCGGCAACAGCTCGACCCGGGCGAAAGCCCCGAACAGCCGCGTCTGATCGATGGTCTGCGGGGCCCCGAAGCCCTGCAGCTCCCAGGGCCGGTCGGCGGTGACGACGATCAGCGGCGTTCCTCCATAGGCGGCTTCGATCACCGCCGGGAGAAAGTGCGCCCCTGCCGTCCCCGAGGTGCAGATCACCACCGCCGGCGCTCCCCTGCCCTTCGCCAGCCCGAGCGCGAAGAACGCGGCGCTCCGTTCGTCGACGACTGGCCAGACCTTGACCCGCGCGGCGGCCGCGGCGAGCGCGAGCGGCGACGAGCGCGATCCCGGACAGACCACGACGTCCTTCACCCCTGCGTTGACCAGGCCACCGAGGATCGCCGCAGCCCACCGGCCGTTGAGCCAGGGGCTCATGACTCGACCCCGAGCGCCGTGAGCAGCGCGCTGGCCTTCCGTTGGGTCTCCGCCCACTCGCCATCCGCGGTCGACCCGGCGACAATCCCCGCCCCGGCGTACACGGTCGCCTTGCAGCCGCTGATCAACGCGGAACGGATCCCGACGTACAGCTGGAGGCCCTGGGGTCCGCGGGTTCCGACGGCGCCCGCGTAGCCCCCGCGGTCGAACCCCTCATGGGCGCCCAGGAACGCCAGCGCCGCCGCGCGCGGTGTACCGCCCACCGCGGGCGTGGGGTGGAGCGCCCGGGCCGCCTCGAGCGGGTCGACGCCGTCGCGCAGCGTCGCGTGAATCGGCGTGCAAAGGTGAGAGAGGTTGGGCAGCCGCTTGAGCCCCAGCGGGCCCACGTCGACCGCCGCCGAGAGCGGCCGCAGCGCATCGACGATTCCCTCGACGACCCACGCGTGCTCGCGGCGATCCTTCGAGGAGTCGAGCAGCTCTTCGCCCCGGCCCGTGCCTGCGACCGCCTCGGTCGTCAGCGCCCTTCCCTGCACCCGGCACAGCATCTCCGGGGTGGCGCCGACGAAGGCCCCGGCCGGTGTCTGCTGGAGAAAGGTCCAGCACGTCGGAAACCGCGCCTCGAGCGCCTTGAGGATCCGCCGGACCTCGAAGGGCTGGTCCGCCTCGACTTCCAGCTGCCGCGCGAGCACCACCTTGCTCAGCCGGCCAGCGTTGAGTGCGTCGAGCGCCGCCTCGACCCGCCTCGTCCAGCCCGCGCGGTCCGGGGGGCGCAGCTTCACGACCGGAGCGGAAGTCACCGGCTCCGCCTCGGTGACCTCGTCCAACGTCTGGGCCGCGTCGTCTCCGAACGCGGCCACCCAGGTCTTCCCGCCGTCCCACCAGGCCAGCGCCCTGGGCAGCACCCAGCGCTCGACGCCGTCGAAGGACCAGCCGCCAAACCAGGGACCAGGGCAGCCCGGCGCCGCGCCGTCCTGCCAGATGATCTCCCCCTCGCCCTCGGCCGCGATGCCGGCGCCGGCGGCCCACGCTCCGCCCGCGGGGTGGCTGAGGGCGACCGACAGCGGCCCACCGCGCAGCGACAGCCGCAGCAGCGCGCCTGCCTCCAGAGGCCGAAACATCGCGGCGATGCGCCGCTGTGGGCTGGTCGGCTTCACCACGGTTGTTTTCTAGGCCGAGCCAGCTATAGATGCACCACAAAGTTCAAAACAACGTGAACTCAATGAACTGCGAGGCATCACCATGACTTCCGACGGTCCGCGGCGGGTGTGGAGGTCAGAGGGTTCCCCGGGGACGCGGGTGAGGCTTTCGACGGGCGTGGAGGTCGGCGGCGAGGGCTTCGTGGTGATCGCCGGCCCCTGCGCGGTCGAGAGCCCGGCGCAGATCGACGCCGCGGCAGAGGCGGTGGCCTGGCATGGCGCCCACGCGCTCCGCGGCGGCGCCTTCAAGCCGCGCACCAGCCCTTACTCGTTCCAGGGCCTGGGCGAGCAGGGCCTGGAGTCGCTCGCCGCCTCGGGCCGCCGCCACCGGCTGCCGGTGGTGACCGAGGTGATGGACGCCGCGCAGCTGCCGACGGTGCTGGAGCACGCCGACGTGCTCCAGATCGGCGCGCGCAACATGCAGAACTTCTCGCTGCTCAAGGCGGTCGGCCTGGTGCGGCGCCCAGTGCTGCTCAAGCGGGGGCTGTCGGCGACGCTCGACGAGTGGTTGCTGGCGGCGGAGTACATCCTCGAGGGCGGCAACGATCAGGTGCTGCTGTGCGAGCGCGGGATCCGCACCTTCGAGCCGCGCCTGCGCAACACCCTCGATCTGGCGGGCATGGCCTGGATCAAACAACGAACCCGACTGCCGGTACTCGCCGACCCCTCGCACGCCACCGGAGATCGCTCGCTGGTGATCCCGATGGCGCTCGCCGCCGCCGCCGCCGGGGCCGACGGGCTGTTGATCGAGGTCCACCCCCGCCCCGCTGAGGCCCTCTGCGACGGCGCGCAGGCGTTGACGCCGGCGATGTTCGGCGAGCTGATGACGGCGCTGAAGCGGGTGCTGGCCGCGGTCGGCCGATCGCTGGCGGTCGTCCCCGAGCTGCCGCGCCCGGTTCCCCACGTCGAGCTGCGCGCCGGAGTCGCCCCATGAGCCAGCAGGTCCAATCGATGTTCGCGCAGATCGCGCCCCGCTACGACGTCGCCAACGACGCGATGAGCTTCGGGCTGCACCACGCCTGGCGGCGCAAGGCGGTGCGGCTGTCGGGAGCCAGGAGCGGGATGTCGGTGCTCGACTGCGCTACCGGCACCGGAGATCTCGCCCTCGCCTTCAAGCGGGCCGTCGGAGACAAGGGCGAGGTGGTCGGCACCGACTTCTGCGAGCCGATGCTGAGGGCGGCCCCCGCCAAGGCCGCCCGCGCCGGCCTCGAGGTTCGCTTCGAGGTCGCCGACGCGATGAAGCTGCCCTACGCGAGCGGCACGTTCGACCTGTGCTCGATGTCCTTCGGGATCCGCAACGTCGACGACCCTGCGGTCTGCCTCGGCGAGCTGGCCCGGGTAGTGAAGCCGGGCGGCCGGGTGGTGGTGGTCGAGTTCGGCCAGCCGGAAGGCCTGTTCGGCGGCCTGTTCCGGATCTACGCCCGCTCGTTGATGCCGCTGATCGGCCAGGCCCTAACCGGCAACCGCGCCGCCTACGAGTACCTGCCGCGCACCGCGGCGGCCTTCCCCTGCGGCGAGCGCTTCCTCGCGCTGATGCGCGGCACCGGGCGCTTCGCCGAGGTCAGCGCCGCCCCGCTGATGTTCGGCACCGCCTGGGTCTACGTCGGCGGGGTCTGAGCGCCAAGCCGCGCCCACACCCGCGGCGCGAGCGCGGCGGCGACCACCAGCGCTCCCGCCCCCAGCGCCTTGAGCATCGCCTCGGTGCGCGCGCCTTCGACGCCTTCGAGCAGCGCGGTGGCGAAGTACGGGTAGACGAGGATCGGCACCAGCCCGCCCAGCCCCGAGCCGACGACGAACTGCCACCACTTCAGCGGCGAGGCCCCGGCGGCGACGTTGACCGCGACGAAGGGCAGCGGCAGCTGGCGCACGGTGATCATCGCCGTCACCCCGCTGTGCTGCATTGCTGCCCCGGCCCAGCCCCGGCGCTTCAGCCAGGCCTCGGTCCGCGCGCGGCCGAGCCACCGGCCGACCCAGAACTGGAGATTCGACACCCCGTTCAAGCAGACGA
>JAYVRT010000309.1:0-2069 GCA_043776025.1 Archangiaceae bacterium
GAACGGGCCACCGGCCATCCCAGCCCATTGAAGCGCGCGGACAGTACCAGTAAATGCCCCGAGGAGAAGTACAGCTCTTGCACTCTGGAACTCACATGACCGACAAACTTCGCTGCGGGTTGATTGGGGCCACCGGCCTCGCTGGCCAGCAGTTCATCTCCGCGCTGCAGAACCACCCGTTCTTCCGCCTCACCACCCTCGCCGCCAGCCCTCGCAGCGCCGGCAAGTCGTACGCCGACGCGCTCAAGGCGCCCAACGGGATGATGGGCTGGTTCCTCGCCGAGACCCTGCCGCCCGAGATCGCGAAGATGACGGTGCTCGCCGGCACCGAGCTGTCGGCACGGGATCTCGACGTCGTCTTCTCCGCCGTCGAGGCCGACGTCGCCCGGGAGCTCGAGCCGGAGCTCGCCAAGCAGGTGCCGGTGATCTCCGCCGCCAGCGCCTTCCGCTACGACGACGACGTGCCGCTGATCATCCCCCCGGTCAACGCCGACCACAGCGCGGTGATCCGCGAGCAGCAGAAGAAGCGGGGGATCAAGGGCTTCATCGCTCCGATCCCCAACTGCACCACCACCGGCCTGGCGATCGCCCTCGCGCCGCTCGAGGCCGCGTTCGGGGTCCAGGCGGTGATGATGACCTCGCTCCAGGCGGTGTCCGGCGCCGGCCGATCTCCCGGGGTGATCGCCCTCGACGTGATCGACAACGTCATCCCCCACATCAGCAAGGAGGAGCACAAGGTCGAGGTCGAGACGAAGAAGATCCTCGGCGTGGTGGGCAAGCCTCACTCAGTGAAGGTCTCGTGCACCTGCACCCGCGTCGCGGTGCTCGAGGGCCACACCGAGGCTGCGTACGTGAGCCTGAAGAAGAAGGCCTCGGTGCAGGACGTGGCGGCCGCGATGCGTGAGTGGCAGGGCCACCCGGCGACCCGCGGGCTTCCGTCGTCCCCCCCGAAGTGGATCGAGGTCCTCGACGATCCCTTCCGCCCCCAGCCCCGGCTGGATCGCGACGTGCACGGGGGCATGGCCACCAGCGTCGGCAGAATCCGCGAGGACGGCGTCCTCGAGAATGGGGTGAAGTTCGTCCTCGTCTCTCACAACACCAAGATGGGTGCGGCGAAAGGCGCGGTCCTGTTAGCCGAGCTTCTAAGGGCGCAGGGTTTTGTTGGCCCACGCGCGTGAGAATCAGTTAAGAGGCAGCCGTTTTCGTTGTCATTCCACGGGAGAAGAGCAGCCATGGCGTACGTCGTCGCTGAGCCCTGCATCAAGTGCAAGTACACCGACTGTGTCGAGGTCTGCCCGGTCAACTGCTTCTACGAGGGGCCGAACTTCCTCGTCATCCACCCGGATGAGTGCATTGACTGCGGCGCCTGCGAGCCCGTCTGCCCGACCAAGGCGATCTTCCCGGAGAGCGACCTTCCCGAGAAGTGGAAGGAATACACCGCGCTGAACGCGGAGCTGTCGACGAAGTGGCCGAACATCGCCGAGAAGAGGCAACCCCTTCCCGAGGCCGAGGCCTTCAAGGACAAGGAAGGCAAGCGGTCGATGCTCGACCGCGGCGGGAAGTAGCTTCAGCCGATCGACAGCGCGCTGACCTTCAGTCCGTGCGCCTGCATCTCGTCGCGGATCCGGCCGATGTCCTCGGCCGAGGGCGGCCCGCGATGCCCGACGATCTTCAGCGCCACCTCGCGGGGGCCGACTCGCTCGATCTCCACCTTCGCGCCCAACGAGTTGTTGAGCGTCAGCGCGAGGCTCGGGTGACGCGAGTCCTTGATGAAGGTCTCGATCCGCTCGATCAACGCCACCGCTTGCGCCGCGTGCACCGTGGGATCCAGCACCGGCTGCGGAGCCTTGACTCCGCTCGCGCCGAGCAACACCGGCGGCGCCTGAGGCGGCGTGGGGAAGGGGAGATCCTGGTTGGCGACCCGCGACTTCTCGCTGCTGAACTCGATCACCAGCTCCTTGCAGATCAGATCCACCAGGCGTGCGTCGAGCCGCTCGCCGGTGATCTCGTGATGGGCCTGGCGACTGTGCTGCAGCGCCGCGGCGCCCTGGTGGGCGGCGGCACGGGCG
>JAYVRT010000310.1:0-2068 GCA_043776025.1 Archangiaceae bacterium
CACGCCCGGGTTCCATCAAAAGCTCAACCGCTGCCACACGGATTGGAGGGCTCAGGCCTCCGCGATCTCCTGCATGCGCATCGCGCGGCGGGTGAACTCGGCCAGGCGGTAGAGGACGGTGCGGCGCGAGACGCCGAGCACCTCGGCCACCCGGGCCTGCTCGATGCCACGCGCGTGGTACATGAGCGCGGGCTGCTTGAGCTCGTCGGGCGTCGCAGCGAGCACGCGGTTGGCGAAGTCACGCGTCACGACGCTGTCCTCGAACTCGTCGTCCACGACTTCCGGCACGTGCTCGACGGGCTCGGCGTGGCGGCGCGCGTCGCGGATCACGTTGAGGCAGTGGTTGGTGGTGATGCGGTGGATCCACGGGAGCACCGCGTCTTCGCCGGGGGCCGAGTCGACGTGCTTGAGCACTTTCATGAAGACGTCCTGGGTCGCGTCTTCCGCGGCCGTTCCATCCTTCAGCAGGCGCTTGCAGCGCGCGTAGATGGTCGGTCCGTACTTCGCGTACATCTTGTCGACGTTCAGCTGGCTCATCGGTGCTTCCCCTTTGGTGGTGTCGGCCGGTGTGTGCGTGGGCGGCTTTGGCAACATGTTCGGGGGCGGGTGGTCGATCGTTGCGCCAGTTGTTCGGACGCACGTCAACGCCGTTGGCAGTCTCCCGAATCACCAATCGCGAGGCCCCCTTACGCGGTGAAAGTGGTCAGTAGCGGAACTGATTCATTGATAATGGCGACCGAATCAGCGGCGACGACCGCACCCGCCACCGCAAGGGACCGAGCCCGCCAGTGCCCGAAACCCCCGGAAGTGCGCAGGAATTTGGTGAGCTAGGGTCCGGCCATGATCTGGCTTTCGGTGGCATTGCTCAGCGGGCTGGTGGCGGGTGTCGGCTTCTGGCGCGGCACGCTCGCGGGAATCGGCAGCCAGACGATGCCGGCGCTCGCGGGGGTCCTCTTTGGCCTGCTCATGTTCCGCGCGACCAGCCTCATCAAGGATCGCGCGGTGCTCGGGAAGCAGGGCGGGTGGCCGCTGAGGGTGGCCGGCGCGCTGTCGCTCACGGCCGCGCTCGCCGCCGCTGCCGACGTGGTCTTCTGGTTTCAGACGAAGAAGCCGAGCTTCGGCCAGCTCGCGCTCCCCACCGCGGTGATCGCCTTCGTGCTGATCGCGATCACCTCGCTGCGGCTGTCGGCTGATTCACCCCGGGCCACGCACTTCCGCGCCCTGGCGCTGGCCTCCGCGATCAACGCCTTCGCCTCGGCGTGGCTGTTCGTCACCACGCAGCTGCCCGCAATCAGTCGGTAATCACGAAATCACCAGATGAAGTCTTGACGACTCTATATTTGGTAGTTAATACTTATTGTGTCGAAGGAGACGGACATGGGTTCGCCGCTGCTGCTCACCGATGGCTACAAGTTCTCGATGGCCGAGGCGGGCTGGCCGCTGCGGCGCGAGACCTTCTACTACTCGCACCGCAAGGGGGGCCTGCAGGTGCTGCCCTTTGACGTGGAGACGGAGCTGAACCGCGTGCTGCCCGAGCTGCGCGCCGGCGACTGGGAGTTCCTGGCGAAGCACGACTACGACATGGGCTCGGCGGTGAAGGCAGCGCTGGTCAGCAGGCATTTGAAGCCGGAAGGCCGGCTTCAGCAGCAACTGAGCGTGCGCGCGCTGCCGAAGTTCTCGGTCTTCAGCGATCGCGAGCCGGTGTTCTCGGTCACCGGGTGTTCGACGCTCGTGTCGTGGCTCGAGCCCGTGCTGCTCCAATGGAGCTACCGCATTCAAGTGGCGACGACCGCGCTGCTCCGCCCCGCTGAGCTCCCGGCCGCCGTCGGGACGGTGACGTGTGAGGCGCAGAAGCAGCTCGTCCTGGAGACGCTGGATGCGGTCGGGGTGAAGGCGCCATCGATCACGGTGGACAGCGAGGGGTACGTCGCGCGGGTGCGCGCGCGCGTGGCAGAGCTGGCGGAGATCCTCGGCTCACCTTTGCGGCTCTTCGAGGTGGGCCTGCGCGCGGCGAGTTGCCCGGAACAGCATTTGCTCGCGCTCGAGGGCGGCAAGCAGGCGGGGCTCC
>JAYVRT010000311.1:0-6661 GCA_043776025.1 Archangiaceae bacterium
CGGCGTTGTAGAGCGTGAGGGAGCTGTCGATGCCACCCGACTCACAGGTCTCCGCGCCTCCCTCGAGAATCTCCGCCCGAAGCGATCTCCCCGCGGGGATGGTGATCGCGAAGCAGTCGGAGTCGGTGTTCAGCTGATGCGACCCCGACCCGACCAACGTGTGGTGTCCGGTGGTCCCGAACGTCACTGGCGTGGCCGTGCTCGGCAGCTCATTCGGCTCGGTGTCGGCCTGGCGCAGCTCGAAGGTCCGCACCTGAAGCAAGTACGAAGCGATCGTCGCGACGCTCCCGCGCTGCTCTACCTTCACGTAGTAGGTGCCGGGAGCCAGATCGACGACGAGCGAGGAGCAGGTGAAGACGCCGCTGTTGTCGTCGCGCCAGAGCTCGACGCCGGCCGAGCTCAACAGCCGGAGCGTCGTGGCGATGCCGCAGCCCGACGCCGTCGCGTCGTAGGTGTCGAGCTGCACCACCTCGCGCGTGTTCACCGTGAGCTTGAACAGATCGACGTCGCCGATCGCACCGATCGAGCCCGCGACCCAGCCCTGCTGCGTCAGCGACACCGGAGCAGCGCCCGCGGCCGCCAGGGTGTCGTTCGGCTCGACCTCGACGGCGGTCACGGTGCACGTCGCGCCGCAGCCAGCGGTGCTCACCAGATCACACGGCTCGGTCAGCTCGGCGAACCCGTTGCCGCAGCTCGCGGTGAACCGGCAGCCGGCGTTGCAGTCGGCGGTGCCGTCGCATTGCTCGTAGCCGTCCACCACCCCATTTCCGCACTTCGACGACGCGCGAATCCGCATCGTGTACGCGGGGATCACCGTGTTGTTCCCGAAGTCCTCGACCTTGGCGAAGTAGGTCCCGGGGGCGAGCTGCCGCACCCCGGCCGCCACCTTGGGGTCGAGCCTCGAGCAGCCTGTTGGGGTGGGGTTGTGCGCGGTCGCGAGCGCCGTCGTCCCATCGGCGGCATAGAGCGTCACCACCGGGTCGATCTGGACGCACGAGCCCGGGCCGGCGGCGTCGAACAGCTCGATCGTCAGATCCGAGACCTCGGCGAGGGTCACCTTCCAGAAGTCGAGATCCGCGCCGGGAGAGATCGAGCCCTTCACCTGGGCGAACGGGGTCAGCGGCCCGGTCGCCGTCGCGCTGCTTCCGTTGGGCTCGACCTCGAGCGTCAGCTCGGGCGCGCAGGCCGCGCTGCACCCGTCCCCACCGGTGACGTTTCCGTCGTCGCAGGTCTCGGGCGCGTCGACGAAGCCGTCGCCACACACCGGGGTGCGATCGCATTGGGGGCTGCAGCCCGCGCTGCCGTCGCACGCCTCGGCGCCTTCGACGATGCCGTTGCCACACACCGCGGTGCGCATCACCCGCAGCCGGTACGCGGGGATCACCGCGTCGTCGAGGTAGTCCTCGACCTTGACGAAGTAGGTGCCAGCCGCCAGATGCCGCGCCGCCGCATCCAGCGGCCGGGAAGAATCGATCGCCGCGCAGTTCCCCACTCCGCCTTGATCCCGGGTCAGCAGCACCGTGACGCCGTCGGGCGCGTAGAGCGTCAGTTGGGTGTCGAGGCCGGCGCAGCTGCCCGGCCCGGTCGCGTCGAAGGTCTCGAGCTTCAGATCGCTGGTCGCCGCCAGTTTGATCTTGAAGAAATCGACGTCGCCGACCGGAGCGATCGCTCCGCCCAACAGGGCATTGCTCCCGTACGGACCGTTGCCCGCGTCCGGGGTGTTGTTGGGCTCGGCCTCGCTGAGGACCTCCCAGGTGCAGGTCGCGCTGCAGCCGTCACCGGAAGCAACGTTGCCGTCGTCGCAGACCTCTGAGCCGTCGACGAAGCCGTCGCCACAAGTGACGGTGCGCGCGCAGGCGGCGGTGCAGCCCGCGGCGCCGTCGCACTGCTCGGCCCCCTCGCGCAGCGAGTTTCCGCACAGCGCGTTGAACCGCACCACCAACCGGTAGCCGGGGATGGTCCGATAGCCGGCGTAGGCGCTGACCGCGACGTAGTAGGTCCCCGCGGACAACCGGGTGAGCACGGGGTTGGTGCGCGAATTCAGCTTCGAGCACCACTCGAGCCCCGAGTCGTCGTCGGTAGCGATCACCGTCGTGCCATCGGGCCGGTACAACGTGAGCAACGTATCGATGTTGAGACACGTCCCCGCGGTGGTGGCATCGAGCGTCTCCAGAGAAAGGTCGGCCGCGGCAGGCACTTGAATCGCGAACCAGTCGACGTCGGTCGAGGGTTGGATCTTTCCCCGGAGGACCACGTCCGGCGTGAACGGGCCATTCGCCACGGGTCGGGTGTCGTTCAGCTCGACCTCGTCGAAGACGTCGATGCGGCAGGCTGCACTGCAGCCGTCGAGGCTGATCAGGTTGCCGTCATCGCACTGCTCGACCCCGGTCTTCAGGTTGTCCCCGCAGACGGGCTTGCAAACCGAGGGGACTCCCGTGCACGCGTAGCCGGTCTCGAGGCTGCAAGTGGCGGAGCAGCCGTCGTTGGCGCCCGTGTTCCCGTCGTCGCAGACCTCGGGAGCGATCGCCCGCCCGTCGCCACACACCGGCTTGCACACCGACGGAGCGCCCGAGCACCCGTAACCGGACTCCTGGGTGCACGTCGCGGAGCACCCATCGCCCGCGGTGGCGTTCCCGTCGTCGCAGGTCTCCGGGGCGACGACGATCCCGTCGCTGCAGTACGGCGCGCAGACGCTCGGCTGGCCAGCACAGCGGAAGCCGGTCTCGGGGGCGCAGGTTGGACTGCAGCCATCCCCTGCGACCTTGTCGCCGTCGTCGCAGGCCTCGCCGCCGACGAGCGCGCCATCTGCGCAGACCGGAGCGCACACGCTCGGACCGCCCGCGCAGGCGTACCCAGGCTCCGGGGCACAGGTCGCGCTGCAGCCGTCCGAGGGGGCGGAGTTGCCGTCGTCGCAAGACTCCTTCCCTGCGATCACCCCGTCTCCGCATGAGGTCACGCAGACGCTTGGCGTCCCCGCGCAGCTGAAGCCAGCCTCGATCGCGCAGGTGCTGCTGCAGCCGTCACCGCTGGCTGCGTTGTGATCGTCACACGCCTCGCCCATCGCCAGGACGCCGTCCCCGCAGGCCTTCGAACTGCCGCCGCCCGAGCAGGCGCAGAGCACGACCGTGAGGGCACCGAGGCTTCCGAGCAGTCTCATGGGTGGTTGAGGGTCACCACCGGCGAGGTCCACGTCTCCCAATCGCTGGGCGCATTCGGATCACCCAACGCCTTGAGCACCGAGAGCTTGAGCTTGTAGTCGCCGTTGGGCACCGCGACCTGGCTCTTGTTGAAGAGCGTCGTCCCGTCCCACTTCAGCGGGAACGTCGCCGCCGCGCCGGTGATCGCCGAGTTCTTCTCCGCATAGTCGACGCTCAGCGCCGTGCCCCACGGCTTGGCGCTGACCGCGTCGAAGACCTCGAGCTTGAGCGTGCGCGCGTAGTGGTCGAGGTGCACCACCACGTACGGAGTGTCGGCGCCCTGGAGGGTGAAGGTCGCCCCCGACGGTTGGTTGACGTAAGACGCGCCAGGCTTCGACGCGAGCCAGGGGTAACCCGCGGCGAGCGGCACGAGGATCGGCAGCGCCTGGTAGTCGCCCTTGAAGCCCATGTACGCGGCGCGCAGGACCGTCGTCCCCGCGGTGAAGACGAGGTAGCCGCCGTAGTGCGAGCCGTCGGGGAGCCCGGGCGCGGCGGTGATCGTCACGTCGAGTGTCGCGGTTCCACCCGGAGGCACCACGACACTCGTCGCCGAGAATGCAGCCGTCGCCCCGCCGGCAGCGGTCAGCGTCGGCGTCAGCGCCGGCCCGAGCACCGAGAGCGCCGTCACGTGCGTCGCGGTGAAGGTGAGCGCGGCCGCCCCGCCGTTGGTCAAGGTCAGGGTCCTCATCGCAGGGCCCGCCTGGCTCTCTCCCAAGGCGATTCGTGACGGACTCAGCCGGGCCAGCGTCTGGGCCGCGACGTCGATCCGTGCCAGACCTGCTCCCTGGTGCTGAACCGGCTCGGGGCCCGGCCCGGCCGCCGAGTTCACCGGCACGGCGGTGTTGCACATCAAGTCCTGCGCCTGCGCCGCGGTCAGCGACGGCTGCGCCTGGAGCAGCAGCGCGGTCAGGCCCGCCACGTGCGGAGACGCCATCGAGGTGCCCGAGGCGGATAGGTAGCTGCCGAGCGCCCGCGGCCAGGTCGAGTAGATGCTCCCTCCAGGCGCCGCGAGATCGGGCTTGAAGGTCAACTCCGCGGTCGGCCCCCAGGAGGAGAAGCTCGACACCTGGTTCGCCAGCGGGTTCGCGGTGGTTGCCACCGAGGTTCCCCAGGTGAGTGTGACGGGTCCCAGATCCAGCCGGCCGTTGAGCGCGGCTCCGTCGTCACCGGTGATCGCCACCACCGGGACGGTGATCGGCGGCGCCCCGGTGACCGTGACCGGGAACGCACCCGGAGCGTTGTTGTAGAGGATGATCGCCGCTGCGCCCGCCGCCTGGGCGTTCGCCGCCTTGACGTAGAACGCGCACGTCCCCCGGCGCACCAGGACTGCTTGCCCGGACAGCGCGCCGGGCGTCAGCGCGGCACAGGCGTCGTTGACCGAGGCGACGGTGCCAGTCCGACCCAGCGGGAGCGAGCCGCCCAGCGGCGGCGCCACCGATCCGCTCGCGAGCGCGAAGCCGATCGCGGCCGGCGTCGGCGCGACGGTGAAGGCCGGCTGCGTCAGCTGGGTGTTCTCGATCGCCGCGACGCCGAACGAGCCGTCGCCATTTCCGGGCGAGCTCGTCGAGTAGAGCCCACCGCTGCCGGCGTTGCCGATCGAGCCGATCACCGTCACCCCCAGCTGCTTCAACGTCCGAATCGCCGTGACCTCCGGCGACTCAGGCCACTGGAAGGACGTGCCCAGCGACATGTTGATCACCCGCATCCCGTCGAGGGCGGCGCGATCCAACGCGGCGACGACGATGTCATCGGCCGCCGAGCCGCTGCAGCTGAAGACGCGGTAGGCGCCGAAGGTGACGCCGGGCGCAACGCCCTTGACCACGCCGTTGGCCCCGATGATCCCCGACACGTGGGTGCCGTGACCGCCGCAGTCCATCGGGTCCGCGTCCGGCACCGGTTGGGCCGCGGGGTTGTTCGAGTCGTACGCGTCGCCGACGAAGTCGTAGCCGAACGCCACCCGGCAACCAGGGCCGAAGCAGCCGCCGAGGTCCGGGTGCAGGTAGTCGAGCCCGGAGTCGATCACCCCCACCTTCACCCCCTGCCCCGTCAGGCCCAGCGTGGTGTGGGCGATGTCCGCGCCCGTCTGCGCCAACGCGCTGAACAGCTCCGACTGAGTTCCGGTCGCGACCGGCGCTGGATCCCGATCGACGACGGTCACCGGGAAGAGCGCCACCGCGCCCGGGTACTGGCGCAGCTCGGGCAGCTCGGTCACCGGCAGCCGCACCGAAACGCCGTTGAAGACGTGGCTGAAGCTCTGGACGACCTCGAGGTGAAGCGCGCGGGCCCGGGCGAACTGCTGGAGGCTCGAGCGCTCCGCGGCCATCGCCGTCTTCCGCCCTCCGCGCGCTCCCGCGGGCTCCGCGAACTGAACAATCCACGCGCCGCTGATCGTCCGGCTCCCCGCGGGAGCGGTCTTCAGCTCCACCCCGGCAGGCGCGGGGACCCTGGGCGCCCCCGAGCAGGAGTTGAGGACGAGCGCTGCGACGCCTACTGCCAAGAGCCGGGCTGTCATCGTGTCCCCCGTGGAGCTTTCAAAACTCTAAGTCAGAAGACCTTGTTGAGGATCAGCAGCCCTGCGACCGCGTTCTTCCCGTTCGGCTGCAGGCCGATGCTGGCGTAGAGATCGAGCTGGAAGATCCCCTGGATGAGGAAGTGTGCCCCCGGGCCGAACGCGACCCCGAAGCTCGGCCGCTCCTTGTTCGGCGTCACCGTCCGGTCGACCTGGCCCCAGAGCGCCGAGTCGACGAAGAGCGAGAGCTTGAAGAGATCCCGGATCAGGCTGAAGCGGAACTCGGCGGTGAAGCTCACCACCTTGCGAATGTAGGTGTCGCCGAAGACGCCGCGCAGCATCTCGCCGAGGTTCTCTTCGTCGTGGAACTGAACGTCTCCGAACGCCGCGCGACCGCGGCTCTTCAGCAGCAGGTCGTGCCAGCCGAACGCGAGCGCCCGTTGGTACCGCTCGTAGACCCAGCCGTACTGGCGGGCGCCGGACTCCATCCCGACCGCCTGGCCGAAGTAGTAGCGCCCTCCGAGGTCGAGGCGATGCATCCGGTCCCACCGCTCGTTGTCGGGGTCGAAGAGCCACTCGCCGCGCAGCTCGATGAAGGTGCGCAGCCGCTCGCTGACCGGTGGAATCAGGGCCGGGTCCGCGGTGGGAACCCACTGAAGATTGAAGATCCGCCGCCACTGCGCGCCCATGCCGATCGCCCCCTTCAGGCCGGGCAACAGATCCACCGAGACGTGCCCGGAGGCGATCGCGCTCGCCTCGTTGTAGTTGTCGAGCCCGAGATCGGCGCGCGCCCGGCCGATCAGCGTGCCCGTCACCCAGACGTAGGGGCGCACCCGGCCGAATAACTTCGGGAGGAAGTACCGCCCTTCGGCGAACGCCCTGGAGAAGGCGGGGTAGATCCCCGAGTCCGGCGCGATCTTGTTGCGGAACCCGGCGCCGCCGCTGGCCGCGATCC
>JAYVRT010000312.1:0-2067 GCA_043776025.1 Archangiaceae bacterium
GCCACGTCGGCGGTGACGCCGAACGACTGGGGCCCGAAGTCCGCCGTGCCCGCGACGAAGTCCTTCGCGCCCGCGCCGTTGAGGTGGACCTTCTCTCCCGACGGGCCGTCGAAGACGTACATCTGCATCACCGGGTGCGCCCCGTCGGCCGGGGTCGACATGTTGGCGTTGTTCTTCCCCGAGTAGTCCTGCGCCTCGGCGTAGAGCTCGTCTCCGCCCATGCCGCCGCGGCCGAAGTTGTCTTTCTGAGCGTTGCCGGCCTTCTCGTTGAAGCCGACGTCGTAGTACCAGTCGTGGAAGAGGTTCACGTTGTAGAAGAGCTGGGTGATCGCCGCCATCCGCTGGTTGGGGCTGACGCCGGGGCTCTGGTTGACGTCGTAGGTGCGATCGAAGGTGTTCGCCGAGGTGAGGATCGCGCGCAGGTCGCCGTTGTTGGTGAAGCCGTTGGGCGCGACGATGTCGGCGTACGCCTGGGCGTTGTTGCCCCGGGTGTCGATCGCCGTCGCAGGCAGCCACGGGTCATTGGTGCTGATCGGCCCGTTCTGCAGCGTCACCAGCGTCGGCGGCACGAACGGCGGGTTGAACTGGTTCGGCGTGCCGGTGGGGTGCGGCGAGGGCGCGTTGCCCTGCGGCCCGTCGAGCGGGAGCCGGCCGCCGCTGTTGTCCGCCCAGACCCGGTAGTTGAAGGCGTCGGCGCGGGTGAGGTTTTGGCGGAACATCGTCTGCCCGTCGCGCGCGGAGACGACGTACGAGTAGTAGACGAAGTCAGTCGAGTCCTTCGGCGACAGCTGAAGCTCGACGTAGAAGCCGGGCTCGAGGCCCTCGGTCGTCGGGAAGAAGACCTTCCGGGCGCGCGCCGGGCTCAGCTCGTTCTCGAGCGCGAACTGCTGGTAGTCGCCCTCGAGCGGCTTGCCGGTGGCGATCACCTGGCTGCTCTCGAGCGGGCGGCCGGAGAGGTCGCGGTAGGCGGCGGCGATCGCCGTCGGGGCGCTGAGCGCGAAGGTCCCCAGGTGCTTGCGCTCGGGGGTGAGGTAGCCGGAGATCGCGACCAGCTCGAGCTGCTGGTTCATCACCACCTTCAGCTCGTCGCGGAAGACCCGCACCCCGCCCTCGTCCTGCGCAAAGGCAACGACCACCGCGCCGTCACCCGTGTCGTGCACCTGGGCGATGCGCGCGCTGGAGATCCGCGCCGGGTCCTGCCGGTACAGCTCGCCGTGGGCGAACAGGTGCCGCCGCGCCGCCTGCTCCGCGGTCAGCCCGACGTCGCGCAGCGTGTGGGAGCTCGCGGTGCGCGCCGCCCAGAAGAACGTCGGCACCCCCAGCCTGGGCTCGGTCGAGACCAGCTGTCCTTGCTGCAGCCGCTCCCGTGCCTGCGGCGAGAGCGCGCGGATGTCGACGGACGGCCGCGAGCGGTGGCTGGTGTTGAAGACATCGAGGTTGGTTCGGGGTCCTGCTGCGGCGAACGCGGACGACGCCAAGCTCAGCGTCACCAGCGCGATCAACAGTCGCTTCGACATTTTCCCACCGGAGCTCGACAGCCTCCCTCGGCCAAGGGGGTTCTCGAGCGCGGCGCGTGAATACACGCGTCCACCTCGCAGCACAAGAGCTTATTTGAACAAAATCATAGGCTTGTGTGACAGATTACTGGCGGCGCGCCCTGCCACTCCACTGACAGCGCGCACCGCGTCACCTGCAAATGCAGGGACTTGTATTCGGCGCCTGACATCCACCCACGGTAGCGTACATCTGCGAAACGACTGGGCATGGTAGGAACCGCAGGCGTGGCGACGCTGGGTCCGTTCGAGCTGATCCGGAAGTTGGGGGCGGGCGCGACCGCCGAAGTCTTTCTCAGCACCGGCCCCAACGCGCGCAACGAGGAGTTGATCGCGCTCAAGGTGATGCTGCCGCACCTGGCCGAGGACGAGCCGACGCGGCAGGCTTTTCTCCACGAGGCGCGGACCTCGGCGTTGCTGCGCCACCCGAACATCGTCGAGGTCTTCGATGTCGGAGAGGTCGAAGGCCGCGCCTACCTGACGATGGAGCTGGTCCACGGCTGGAGCGTCTCGG
>JAYVRT010000313.1:0-6659 GCA_043776025.1 Archangiaceae bacterium
GTCGCCGTGGCCGACATCGAAGAAGTACGCGTGGAGCAGGCCATCGGGCGCGGGAACCGGCGCGGCGGCGATCGACGTCAGCAGGGCGAGGGCACGGACCACTGCCGCCAGTATACGGTTCGAGTGAAGTTTCCCCTCTGGCTGCTTTGGAGTAAGCGACCCTTCCCATGGCAGACGACGTCAGCGCGGTGGTCGATGAGGTGGTTTCGCGGGTCAAGCGCCGGCTCGACTCTCTCGAGGCGGGCAAGAACGACCCCTGCAGCACCGGCCCCGGCCGCCCCGCGGTCGAAGCCGCTGCCACCGAGTGCGCCGATTCCTGCAACACCTGCCCCAACCACGACTCCTGCAGCACCGTGCTCGCGGTGAAGTCCGGCGCGGCGCGGATCAGCCCCGACCGGGTCCGCACCAGCGTCGACATCGCGCCGTTCATCGACCACACCCTGCTCAAGGCTGACGCCACCCGCGATGAGGTGCTGAAGATGTGCGAGGAGGCCCGCCGCCACAACTTCGCCACCGTCTGCCTCAACTCGATCAACATCGGCACCGCTGCCCGTGCGCTCGCCGGCTCGAAGGTGGTTCCGATCGCCGTCGTCGGGTTCCCGCTGGGCGCGTCGATGGGCACCGCCAAGGCCTTCGAGACGCGGGAAGCGATCCGCTGCGGCGCCAAAGAGATCGACATGGTGATCAACATCGGCGCGCTCAAGGCCAAGGACTACGCGCTGGTGCTCAAGGACATCGAGCAGGTCGTCACCGCCGCCGGGCGCATTCCGGTGAAGGTGATCCTCGAGACCAGCCAGCTGTCGCTCGAGGAGAAGATCGTCGGCTGCGCGCTGTCGAAGGCGGCGGGCGCGGCGTTCGTCAAGACCTCCACCGGCTTCGGCGGCGGCGGCGCGACCGCCGAGGACGTGGCCCTGATGCGCAAGGTCGTCGGCGACGACGTCGGGGTCAAGGCCTCGGGCGGCATCCGCAGCACCGAGGACGCGATGAAGATGATCGCCGCGGGCGCGAACCGCATCGGCGCTTCGGCCTCGGTGGCGATCATCACTGGCGGCACCTCGACCTCGAAGTATTGACGGTCGTGACGCCGCAGCTGCTCGCCACCTTCAAGAAGCAACTGCAACAGCTGGAGAAGCAGCTGGTGGAGAAGCAGCCACGCAAGCTCGAGCCCAACCGCACCGACGACGCGCGGGTCGGGGGCGACGACGACGAGCAGCCGCTCAACGAGATGAGCCAGGCGATCGCCTCCAACCGCAACCGCAACGACCTGCTCCAGCTGGGCCAGGTCCGCGCCGCGCTGGCTCGCCTCGCCGCCGCGCCCGACGACTTCGGGACCTGCGCCGACTGCGAAGAGCCGATCGCCCCCGCCCGGCTCAAGGCGATGCCCTTGGCGACGCTGTGCATCGAGTGCCAGAGCAAGCGCGACGTCGCCAGGGGCGGCGCCCGACGCAAGAACCTCACCGACTTCGCCGAGTGAACGGCTCCTTCAGGGTTTCTTCGTCGCTTCCAGAGTGTCCGCGTCGACCAGGTCCTTCGGGCGCGCCGACGCTCTCTTGTTGCGAATCATCATCTGCCGGCCGAGGAACGGCACCTGCCGGGCGTCGACATCGAGGAGCAGGCGGGTCGCCGCCGCTTCCTCGAAGGTGACTCCGGAGATCTCGGTGATGATGTCGATGCGCCGGGGCACGACACCAATCTGATAGACGCCGCCCGGCCGGGCGAAGTCGGCCTCGGACACTCCCGCAGCCGCGAGGGGTGCACCAAACCGCCCAAGCGCGCGCACCACCCGCCCTGCGTTCTGGGCCGAGGCGCGGACGAAGAAATCGATGTCGCCGGTCGCCCGCGGAAAGCCATGGGCGGCGAGCGCAAACGCCCCGACGATGACGTACTCGACCTGCTCCGCGTTCATCGAGTCGACCAGGTCGAGGAAGTCCGCGTTCCACTTAGCGGCCATGAGAGTCCGGCCTCACCTCGCCCGGTTTGAACAGGCGCGAAGGCCACTGCCCGCGCGGCACGCAATCCGGCACCCCGCCGGCGAGGGAGTACGCCTCCCAGGTCAGCTCGGTCACCGCGTTCCACGCGGCGGTTCCATCGAGCGGCGCCGGCGCTTCGCTGGCGCTGGGATCCGACCGCCTCACCGGCCAACCCGCCCGCGCGGCGGCGCGCTGTTCGAAGGTCGACATCTCCCGCCAGCTTAGCTCCAACCCGCCCCCCGGCCGAACGGATGACGGGGTAAGAAGCGCCGCCATGGACCCCACCGTGCTCAAGACGAAGGTCGAGGCGTGGATCGCCCACGATGTCGACCCGGCGACGAAGGCCGAGCTGAAGGCGCTGCTGGCCCAGAGCGCCTGGTCCGAGCTCGACGACCGCTTCGGCGCCGCGCTCGAGTTCGGCACCGCCGGCCTGCGCGGCGTCCTCGGCGGCGGGCCGAACCGGATGAACCGCGCGGTGGTGCTGCGGACCACCGCCGGCCTCGCCCGCTACCTGCTGGCCACCACCCCGGAGGTCGTTCAACGCGGTGTCGTCGTCTGCCGCGACGGCCGCAAGCTGAGCGAGGAGTTCACCGCCGACGTCGCCGGGGTGCTCGCCGCCCACGGCATCCCCGCGCACGTCTTCCCCGAGCTCGGGCCGACCCCGCTGTGCGCCTTCGCCGTGCTCCACTTGAAGGCCGCCGCGGGGGTGATGGTCACCGCCAGCCACAACCCGCCCGAGTACAACGGCTACAAGGTCTACTGGGCCAACGGGGCGCAGATTATTCCTCCGCACGACACCGGCATCGCCGCCGCGATCGACCGCGTCGAGCCGGCGAACGAGGTCAAGTCGCTGACCCGTGCGCAGGCCAAGGGCCTCTGGCGCGACATCCCCGCTTCGGTGGAGCGCGCCTACCTCGATGCGATCCTCGCGCTGCGGCCGACGAAGCAGACCGCGGGCCTCAAGGTCGTCTACACCGCGATGCACGGCGTCGGCGGGAAGCTCGCGAAGCAGGTGATGGGCGAAGCGGGCTTCAAAGACTTCTTCGCCGTGCCAGAGCAGTTCGCCCCCGACGGCGACTTCCCTACCGTGCGCTTCCCCAACCCCGAAGAGAAGGGCGCCCTCGACCTCGCCACCGCGCTCGCCGAGAAACACCAGGCCGACCTGGTGCTCGCCAACGACCCCGACGCCGACCGCCTCGCGGTGATGGCGCGCGACGGCGCCGGCGCGCTGCGGATGCTCACCGGCAACGAGCTGGGCGTGCTGCTCGGCCACTTCCTCCTCACCCAACAGCCCTCGAAGGACGCGCTGGTGATCACCACCATCGTCTCTTCCGCGCAGCTGAAGACCCTCGCCGCCGCGCACGGCGCCGCCTACGAGGAGACGCTCACCGGCTTCAAGTGGATCGCCAACAGGGCGCTGCAGCTGCTGCCGGAAGGCAAGCGCTTCGTCTTCGGCTACGAAGAGGCGCTCGGCTACACCGTCGGCACCGTCGCCCGCGACAAGGACGGCATCGGCGCCGCGCTGGTCGCCTCCGACATGGCGGCCTGGTGCAAGGCGCGGGGGACGACGCTGCTCGGCTACCTCGAGGAGGTGCAGCGCACCCACGGGCTGTTCGTCGCCCGCCAGGCCAACTTCACCCTTCCCGGAGCCAGCGGCGCCGCGGCGATCGGAGCGGTGATGAAGGCCTTCCGCGACCGCGCGCCGGCGGCCGTCGGCGAGCTGCAGGTCGAGGCGATCAACGACTACCAACTGCAGCAGCGCACCGCCGGGGGCAAGGTGAGCCCGCTGGCGCTGCCGAAGTCGAACGTCCTCGCCTACGAGCTCACCGGGGGCTCCCGGGTGACGGTGCGGCCCAGCGGCACCGAGCCGAAGATCAAGTTCTACTTCGAGCTGAAGCAGACGCTGACCGCCGGCGAGCCGATGGGCGCGGCGCGCGAGCGGGCCCAGGCCCGGCTGCTCGCTTTCGAGGCAGCCTTTCTCGCCCTCGCCCGCTCCAAGGGGCTGCCATGAGCCTGCTTACCGCCCTCTCGTTCGCGCTCTGTGCCGCGGCGCCGCTGCCGCCGCCCGAGCCTCCTCCGCTGCTGAGCAGCAACGGGCAGAACTGGAGCGTGGTCGGCGCGCGCACCGCCGGGCAGAGCGGCAACTTGATCGAGGGCGGCCTCGGCTACCCCGGCATCCACCTGAGCTACCTGCGCGGCCTGAGCCCGAACCTCGACCTCGGGGTCCGGGTGGCGGCGGTCTACATGTACGAGGGCGCGGTGCAGAACGTGATCTCCGGGGGCAACCAGATCCCCGGGCTCAAGTTCCAGTTTCTCGTCCACTACAAGCTGTTCGATCGCGACCAGGCCTCGGTGGCGATCCACTTCGAGCCCGGGCCGCTGCTCTACTTCGTCCCCGCCGGCTGCTTCTACGACCAGTTCGGCAACCGGGTCTGCCCGAGCAACGTCATCTCCGGCTTCAGCTTTCCCGTCGGCCTGCGCCTGGGCATCGCCGCCTCGAGCGCGCTCAACGTCGGGATCTCCTTCGATGTGCCGCTGTGGCTCAACTTTGGCCGGGTGAGCACGGTGCAGCTGCCGGTGCTCGTCGGCGCCGGCGCGGAGTACTTCGTCCGCTCGAGCCTGCTGCTCTACTTCAACGTCAAGATGGGCCCGACGCTGTTCACCGACGCCCGCCCCGCGGTCTTCACCCTCGAGGCGAAGGCCGGCGCCGGCTACCGGTTCTGACGGACCCGCTCAGCCCTTGAGGCTGTCCGCCTGGGCGGAGAGCTTCCGCTCGAGGTCGGCGAGGGTCTCCTTCGCCTTCTCCACGCTCAGGTCGCCCTTCTTCGCGGCCGCGGCGCAGCGCTCGGCGGCTTTGCGCAGCGCCTCACCGAGGTGAACATCGCGCAGCTGGAGCTTCTTCACCTGCTCGAGAAGTTCGGCCCGCTCGGCCTCGGCCTTGCCCAGCGAAACGTTGAGCGCCTGGGTGGCGTCTTCGATCTTCAGCTCGACCACGTGCTGCAGCAGCTGCAGCTCGGTGCGGTTCTGAAAGACCTCCTGGTCGCGGCTCTTCAGCGTCTGCTCCATGTACCGCAGCCCTTCGGCGAGGGCGGCCCGCTCGAAGGCCACCCGCTGGTGGTCGAACGCCGCCTTCAACCGCTGCAGCACCAGCCCCAGCTCGGGAAACGGCTTCTCGAGGTAGTCGTTGGCGCCCAGGCGCATCGCCTCCACCACCGACTCGGTGTTGGCGTACCCGGTCATCAGCAGGCAGGCGCAGTAGGGGTAGAGGCGCCGGGCTTCCTTGATGATCTCCAGCCCGTTCTTCCCCGGAAGGTTCTTGTCGGTGAGCACCGCGCCGAACTGGTCTTTGGCCAGCGCTTCGATCGCCGCCTCGCCGCTTCCGACGCAGGTCACCGGGTAGCCGCCCTTCTTCAGGGCGCGCGTCAGCACGTCGAGGACGATCGGCTCGTCGTCAACCACCAGCACCGACTTCGGCAGCGGGCTCTCACCGGGCACGGGCGACAGTCTCACCCCGGTTGGCCACCGCGTCTACACTGCGTCTTCAAATGGATCTGACGTTTCTGAACGCGGTCGGCGGGGTGAAGGTGGTGGCGGGCGTCATCGCCGCCCTCGTGGGGCTGTGGCTCGTCAGCCGCCTGATGAAGCCGGCGCCCCCGGCGAGGAAGTTTCAACGCCGCAGCTGCGGCAACTGCGGCTGGGAGGGTGAGGTCACCGCCTTCAAGCCCAAATGCCCCAAGTGCGCCAACACCCTTTAGCGGGCGTCGTTCTTCCGGTAGCCCATGCCGTCGAAGATGAGCGAGACGAGCGCGTTGGGGATCTCCAGCGGGTTGCCCAGGTCTTGCTCGAGCAGCACCCCCAGGATCAGCTTCTCGCTCGCCCCGACCACGGTCAGCGCGCTCACCGCCGGGGGGAAGTCCTTGAAGATGTGCAGCTGCTGCGCCTTCTTCGTCAGCGCGATCGCGATCTGCACGATCTCCTCCGACAGGCTCACCAGCGGCCGGCGCGCCCCCACCGAGGGTGCGCGGCTCTCCTGGAGGTAGAGCCGCACCACTCCCGGGTGTTCCATCAGCAGCGTCGCCAGCACTCCGCCAATCTTCCGGTACATCGAGAACTGCTTCTCGCGATCCACCGCCTTGGAGAGCGTGCGGCTGACCTCGTCAAAGGCCTCGAGCATCACGGCGCGGGTCGGCGCCACCAGCGCCTCGACCAGCGCCTCCTGGTCTTTGAAGTACCGGTAGAAGGAGCCCTTGGCGACCCCCGCCGCACGGGTGATGTCGTCCACCGACACCCCTTCGACCCCGCGCGCGAGGAACAACAGCAGCGCCGCGTCGAGCAGGGTCCTCTCCTTCTCCTCCCGGTTGGTCGCGCGCTTGCCCCCCGGCTGACCCGGCCGCTTTGACACCCGGCTTCGCTTCTGAATATGTTGTGACCGACTAGTCATCTTTTGTTTTCCGGAGACACCGATGCTCGGAATCCCGCTGGCCCTGGCCTACGTCAACATCACCGAGTGGTTGATCCACAAGCACCTGTTGCACGGCCGGGGGCAGAACAAGAAGAGCTTCTGGGCGTTTCATTGGCACGACCACCACCGCGAGTCGCGCAAGCACGACATGTTCGACGCCCAGTACACCCGGTCGATCTTCAGCTGGTCGCCGCAGGGGAAAGAGGTGTTGGCGCTGCTGGGCGGCG
>JAYVRT010000314.1:0-6655 GCA_043776025.1 Archangiaceae bacterium
TTGAGCCACAGCTGGATCATGTGCGACTCGCCGGCGCCCTCGGGCAGCTCAGCGTGCATCACCCCGCTGCCGGTGGTGACCCACTGCACGTCGCCCGCCTGGAGCAGCGCCCGCGATCCGTTGGCGTCGGTGCAGGCCACCTGACCCGCGAAGACCAGGGTCACCGTCTCGAAGCCCCGGTGCATGTGCTCGACGTAGCCGCCGGGGACGATCATCCAGTCCTCGACGAGCGAGAGCAGCGGGTTCAGCTCGGCGGCGCGGTCGGTGCCGAAGCCGACGCGCTTCTTCATCGTCCCGTCGCGGCGGGTGGGGAACATCCGGGCCTTCTCGAGGCGGGTGACGAGAAGGCTCGGACTCACGGGTAGAGCACGTCGATCGCCTCGGGCTTCTCTTCCTCGGTGGCGATGATGTCGTGGCAGGTCCCGCCGCACTTCTTCTGGATCACCTCGCCCTTGGCGTTGGCGTGCTCCTTGTCGTGGCAGCGGTAGCAGCCCGGCTCGTGCTGGAAGTAGTCGACGTAGGTTCCCCAGGTGACCTTCATCTCGGGGAAGTTGTTGTGGTTCCACTCCTCGGCCAGCAGCTTGCCAGCGGCGGCGACGTTGGCCTTGCCCGCGGCATCGAGGGCCGGCGCGAGCTTGAGGTACGAGGCGGTGAGCGCCTCGGGGATGCCCCGCGTCGCCGCGTCGGAGGACGGGTAGGCGGCCTTGAGCGCGGTCAGCGACTCGCGGGCGATGAAGGGCAGCTCCTTGTCGATCGCCCCGCGCCCCAACGCCTTCTCGACGATCGACTCGGGGGTGGAGAAGCGGTGCGCGGGCCGGTTGTGGCAGTCGGTGCAGCCGAACTCGAACCACTTCGCGCCCGCCACCGGCTTGGCATCCTTCACGGTGTACTTGTCGGTCGAGCCGTCGGCGCGGGTGACCTCGACGTCGCTGATCGTCGCCCTCTTCGGATCCGCGAGGTAGCGGATCTTCATCCCGTTGTGCTTGTGGACGCCCGACCACTTCCCGTCGCGCAAGCCGCCGACCAGGGCGCGGTAGACGGTGACCTTCTCCGCGGTCTTCTCCTCGTCGCTGTACATCTTGCGCACGTGGAGCCGGTCTTCGCTGTAGCGCTCGGTGGCGTGGCAGCGGGTGCAGATCGCGGTGGAGACCTCGGTCGGCTGCGGCACTGGGCGGGTGATGTCGCCGGCGAAGAATTGGAGCATCTGGGTCACGCCCCGCAGCTTCGCCCGGGCAAAATGCTCGGCCCCCTCTCCGATGTGGCAGTCGGCGCAGTAGACCTTGGCGTGCGTCGTCACCCGGTGGGCGACCGCCTCGGGCTGCATCACGTTGTGGCAGGTGCCGCCGCAGAACTCGTCGCTGTGCATCACCTCGAGGCCCTTGAAGGTCGCGGTGGAGACGACCATCAGGTTCACCACCGTCAGCGCCAGGGCGATCAGGCCGATCGTCCGCAGCCGCGGGTCGTTGAAGTTGAAGATCGGGAAGTCGGTGCTCTTGCCCGCCCGCTCTTTGCGCCGCAGCAGGGCGAGGCCGATCGGGATCATGATCAAGCCGAGGACGAAGATCGCCGGCAGGATCAGGTAGCTGATGATCCCGGTGTAGTTGCCGACGTCCAGCCCGCCCAGCTCGAGGGCGAGGATGGTGAGGAACGAGATCGAGGTCAGCGTGGTGAGGACCGCGCCGATCGCGGAGAGCCAATGGCGGGTTGCGCGCCAGAGGAAGTCCCGGAGCATCGAGACCAGCTTCAAGATGGGATTCATGGGGGGACGGATTGCAACCCCGATGCCGCAACGCTTGCAGCGGCTTACGAGGGTGCGACGCCTACCCGCGCCTGGGCCGCCTGAAAAACCTGCACCGGGCACCCCTGAAGGGCGCCTGGGTGCAGTTTCTGCACTTCACCGAATTCTGCGCTTCAGGCGACGGTAATCTTGATCACCTTCACCGGAGTACGCGGGGCGTCGTTTGAGGTCGGGGTGGTCTCGATTGCCTTGATCACCTCGGCGCCGGAGACGATCTTCCCGAAGACGGGGTGGCGGGACTCGCCGGGTGAGAACCAGTCGAGGAAGGAGTTGTGCACGGTGTTGATGAAGAATTGGCTGCCGCCGGAGTTGGGCGAGCCGGTGTTGGCCATCGAGAGCGTCAGCGGCTCGTTCGACAGCTTGACGGTGAACTCGTCCTTGATGTCGCCCCAGGGCGGCCCCCCGGTGCCGGCGCGGCCGCTCTTCGGATCCTTCGAGTGGGGGCAGCCGAACTGGAGCATGAAGCCCTTGATCACCCGATGGAAGTGCAGCCCGTCGTAGAAGCCGCTGCGCGCGAGCTTGAGGAAGTTCTCGGAAGTCAGCGGCATCTGGTCGGCGAAGATCTCGGCGGCGAAGGTGCCGAGCGAGGTCTCGAAGGTGGCGATCGGGTTGGGCATTCGCGCGTCGTAGCGAAGGCGCCGCGCTTTCGCCAGTTCGAGTTGCCCGGGCCGCCGCTTCGTGCTCTTTGGAATTGATGGACACCTTCTCGACCCACGAAGTCAGCAACCAGCCTCCTCCGCTGGTCTACGACGCCTGGGCGACCGACCCGGTGCTGCGCGAGGCGGTCACCCGAGAAGGCGGTGGGTGGGGCGAGAAGCAGATCGCCGCCTACGGCGCGCTGGTCGGCGGCGAGCTGATGGCGCTGGGGATGACCGCCAACGAGAACAAGCCGAAGTTCCGCCCGGTCGATCGCTACGGGCACCGGATCGACGAGGTCGAGTTCCACCCCGCGTACCACCGGATCCTGGAGCTCGCGATCTCCCACGGGGCGATCACCTTGCCCTGGACCCACGCCGACAAGCCGGGCGCGCACGTCGCACGGATGGCGCTCAGCTACCTCCACAACCAGGCCGACCAGGGCACCGGCTGCCCGCTGACGATGACCTACGCGGTCGTCCCCGCGCTGCGGCACCAGCCGGCGCTGGCCGACGCGTGGCTCCCGCTGATCACCTCGGGGAAGTACGACCCCCGCTTCATCCCCGCGGCGAGGAAGCAGGGCGCGATGTTCGGCATGGGGATGACCGAGAAGCAGGGCGGCTCGGACGTGCGGACCAACCAGACGCAGGCCACCCCGCTGGGCGCAGCCGGCCCGGGAGAGCTCTACGCGCTCGTCGGCCACAAGTGGTTCTTCTCCGCCCCGATGTGCGACGCGTTCCTCGTGCTGGCGCAGGCGAAGGGCGGCCTGTCGTGTTTCCTCCTGCCGCGCTTCACCGAGGGCGGTGAACGCAACGCGATCCGGATCCAGCGGCTGAAGGACAAGCTGGGCGACTGGAGCAACGCTTCGTCCGAGGTCGAGTTCCAGGGCGCACAGGCGCGGATGTGTGGCGAGGAGGGCAGGGGAGTGGCGACGATCCTCGAGATGGTCGCGCTCACCCGCCAGGATTGCATGATCGGCAGCAGCTCGCTGATGCGGCAGGCGCTGGTGCAGGCGATTCACCACTGCCGTCACCGCACCGCGTTCGGCAAGCGGCTCGCCGACCACCCGCTGATGCGCAACGTGCTGGCGGATCTCGCGCTCGAGTCCGAGGCCCACACCGCGCTCACCGCCCGGGTGTCGCGCGCCGTCGACGCCTCCGGTCGCGATCCAAAGGAAGCCGCCTTCTGTCGCGTCGCCACCGCGGTCGGCAAGTACTGGGTGTGCAAGCGCGCGGCGGTCTTCGTCAACGAGGCGCAGGAGTGCCTCGGAGGCGCCGGCTACGTCGAGGAGTCGAACCTGCCCCGCCTCTATCGCCAGGCGCCGCTCAACTCGATCTGGGAAGGCAGCGGGAACATCCAGTGCCTCGACTTTCTCCGCGCCGCCGCGAAGGAGCCGGCGTGTGTCGAGGCGCTCGTCGCCGAGATCTCCTCTGCCCGCGGCGGCAACGCGCTGCTGGACCAGGAGACGGACCGGTTGATGAACGACCTGGTCGATACCCAGACGCTCGAGGTCCGCTCGAGGGCGATCGTCGAGCGGCTGGCGGTCACCCTCCAGGCCTCGATCCTCGTTCGGGCGGGGAACGCGCTGGTCTCCGACGCCTTCTGCGCCTCACGGCTCGGCGGCGAGCACGGCGCTGCTTTCGGGACCCTCGGGCCCAGGGCGCCTTTCCAGGCGCTGATCGAGCGGGCGTTTCCCGCCTACTGAAGAATCAGGCGAAGCGGGGCTGGGCCGCTGGCGGGTGGCCCGGCTGCTCGGCCGACGGTCGCACCCGGGTGCTCACCTCGAACTTCGGCTGGGCCGCGATCGCCCGTTTCACCGAGCATTGGTCAATCACCTTGATCAGCGCCTCGCGGTAGCGCTCGGGGAAGTCTGCCGGCAGCTCGACCTCGAGCTCGACGAGGCGCAGGGTGCGAAGCTCGTCGTATTTGGCGTGCTCGAGAATGCGGATCCCTTCCGACGGGATCCCCCGCGCGGCACAGAACCCCTGGACGAAGATCCCGGCACAGGTGCCCATCGAGGCGAGGAAGAGCTCGAAAGGTGACGGCGCAGATCCTTCGCCGCCGTTGTCCACCGGTTGATCGGTGTGGAGCACGTGCTGGCCCACGGCGGCGTCGATGCGGCGGCCTCCGGGCAAGGTAATGACGATCTCGTTGCTGCCGCTCATGGTGGCTCCCTGTTACTCCTTGGAGCCAGGGGCCCCGGTTTGGGTTCGCCGATGCAACTGTTGCACTGGGGCATCGGGCGCGCACATTGCGGACACACCGAGGGGAATGAAGTCGGCGGGGTGGGGCGGAACGGGCTGTGCAGTCAAGCCTGGCGATGAAGCGGATCCTCGCAGCGGTCGATGGGTCGAAGGCCTCGATGGCCGCCGCCCGGTTGGGTCTGGAGATCGCCGAGGCCACGGGGGCCAAGCTGACCCTCGTCTACTCAGTGCCGCCCCTGACCCTGCCCGGCGAGGTGCCGTTCGCGGTGGTCAACGACGTGCTCAAGGCAGAGGTCGCCCGCGGCAACCAGATCGTCGCCGAGGTGATGCGTGAGCTTGCGAACGGCAAGGTGAAGACCCTGGTGCTCGAAGGCCCCGCCGCAGAGAGGATCGCCGAGCTCGCCCAGGCCGAGGGCGCTGACCTGGTGGTGGTCGGCAGCCGCGGGCACAACGCGGTGGCCCGGCTGTTCCTCGGCTCGACCGCTGACCGCCTCGTCCACATCTGCAAACGGCCTGTCCTGGTGGCGCGATGAAGACTCCCTTCTGCCTTCTTGCCGCGGCCCTCCTGCTGCTCCCGGCGCAAGCCGCTCCGCCCGCGGGCAAGGACGAGCCCAGGCCGGACCTGGTCCTGCCTACTCCGGACTATCTGCCACCGCTCGCCCGCCAGCTGCTCAAGGCGCGCATGGAGCGCCATGGCAAGGATCAAGCACGACTGGTCCTCGCGGTGACGCTGCTGCAGCGCGAGCGGGTGAAGAACATCGCCGGCGAGCTCGCGTCCGAGCCGCGCATCGTTCGGCCGATGGCGGGAGCACGCGATGAGCTCAACTCGTCCTTGCCCGAGCGCTTCTTCGTCTACCAGGACGCCCTGCGCGTGCGCGCGAAGGAGCTGGGCGTCGCGGCCGCTTCGAAGGACGACGCGGCGCTGGCCCGGTCGTTCGGGCAGCTGGTCGAGATCTGCGTCGGCTGCCACTCCGCGTTTCTCAACCCGCCACGAGAGCCCTGATCGCCCCAAGGAGCCCGATGAAGACCTCGACACTTTGCTTCGTGATGCTGGCGCTGGTTGGCTGCGCTCACACGAAGAACGACGAGATGACCGCCGAAGAGCACCGCGCCGAAGCCTCCAAACACCAGGACGCGGCGGCGCAGCAGGAGGCCCAATACAACCCCAACGAGACCCGCCCAGTCCTCGCCCCGCGCTCACCGTTCGTCGAAGACGCCCCGGGGCTGCACAGCTACAACCCGACCGCCGAGCACCTCAACCAGGCCGATCGCGAGATGGCCCGCGCGTTCGAGCACCTGAAGGCAGCGCAGGCCCTGGAAAAGTACGAGGACTCCGCGTGTGCCGGCATCTCGCCCGCCGAGCGCAGCGCCTGCCCACTGCTCGCGCCGTTCGTCGAGGCGGTCGAGGAAGGCTCGCAGGGGCTGACGCTGCACCTGAAGGCCAGCGCGCCGGCGAAGCGGATCGCTGCCCAGATGGGCTGCCACCTCGCCTACGCCCAGGCCAATGGCTTCGACCGGACGCCATGCCCGCTCTACGTCAAGGGCGTGAAGATCGCGATGCGCGAAGACCGGCTGATCGACGTCAAGTCGACCGACGGTACGGTCGCGACCGAAGTGCGCCTCGAGGGCCGGCGGATGTTCGGCGAGCCGGCGGCCAGCCCGGCGAAGTGACGCTGACCGGGGCGTGACGCGAAGGCTGACTAGATTCAGTTCATGCTTCGCGTCGCGCATCTGAGTGATCTCCACCACCAGCTCGACTGGAGCCAGCGAACGCTGGGCAGCACCGGGTGGCGTGGGGCGCCGGGGCGCTTCGAGCTTCACGGAATGGGGCGGCTCAAGCGCTTCGAGGGCGTGGGAGACCGGATCGCGCGGCTGGTGGACCAGGTGGGGGAGCTCGACGTCGATCGGGTGCTGATCACCGGCGACCTCTCGGCGCTGGGAGACGCGGTCGAGCTCGAAGAGGTGCGCGGGCTGCTCGCGCCCTTGATCCAGCAGGGGAAGCTGGCGCTGATTCCCG
>JAYVRT010000315.1:0-2065 GCA_043776025.1 Archangiaceae bacterium
ATGTCATGACCTCCACTGCTCCAACGAGGAGATTCTCGCAATGGCCACCCCCCCTGCCCTCCCCGAAGCCCAGCTCGGCCCCGCCGAGAAGCTTCTCGACCTGGTGCTGAGCTCCTCGGCGCATCTTTGGCACAACCGCCCCGGCATCGAGGTCGGCGGGCAGTGGCAGGCGCGACCGAAGAAGGGCAGCCCGATGCCGAAGAACGCACGGCCGGTTGTCCCTGGGCTCCACGTCAGCGCGGCGCGCGCGCTCTACGGCCGGCTGCTGGAGATCTACGCCCTCAACGCCGACCTGATGGCCCACTTCGCGAGCTACGCGCTGACGTCCACTGACTGGCGGGATCTCAAGGTCGCATGCGCGGCGCTGATGCTGGTGCAGGGCCGCTCGGGTCAGCCAGTGAAGGACGGCGCCACCGTCGCCTTCTTCGACGACGACTTCCGCACCATCGGCGAGGCGATGCTGCTGCAGTACGAGCGCAAGTCGACCCGGATGCTGACGCCGAAGGCCGTGCTCCGCGTCGCCGAGCTGCTCGAGACCGCTCAGATCGCCGAGCTCAACCGCCGCGCCGGGTTCGCCGACCCGGGCTCGAAGAAGCCGCCGCTGGGCCGCTGGAAGAAGGCCGCCGAGAAGTGGCTGCGCCACCGGGAGCAGAACCCCGCGATGCTCGCCGGCCTGGTCAAGGCCGGCTTCAAGGAGACGATCAAGGCGATCGCCCGCAAGGCCGGTTACAAGCCAGCCAGCCCTGCCTTCTTCGAGCTGCTCGGCTGGAAGCAAAAGCAGTCGACCACCGGCCACCGCACCGTCGGCCTCACCGGCCTGAAGCTGACGAAGAGCAACCGGCTTGACGGCCTGAGCGAAGCCGAGATCTGCGAGATGATCGACAGCCAGCGCCTCTCTTACAAGGAGGTCGTCGGCCGGCTCCCGAAAGACCTCGGCCTGACTCCGGCGATCCTCGTCGCGCTGCTGCCCTCGCTGTCGGATCGCGACCTGCGGATCATGACCCCAACCCTCGAGGAGCTGGGGCTGATGGCGGACGCCGACGTTCGTGAGCGCTGGGAGAAAGCGGTGGCGAGCGCGACCGATCAACGGGCGCTGAACATCGCGAAGAACGTGAAGAGCAAGGAGCTCAAGGAGAAGCTCGAAGAGGCCAGCGACCACGCCGCCCGACGCGCGGTCTCCGAGGCGACCGCCGACGTCGACGTGCAGGTGATGTTCCTGATCGACAAGTCGGGCTCGATGGAAGGCGCGATCGAGAAGTCCAAGGAGGCGCTCTCGCGGATCCTCGCTGGCTTCCCGCCCGAGAAGCTCCACGTGGCGACGTTCGACACCATGGGCACGGTGCTCAAGGCAAAGGCCGCCTCGCGCGCCGCGGTTCAACACATGCTGCAGAGCGTGAAAGCCGGCGGAGGCACGGTGCACGCCGCGGCGGTGCGCGCGCTGCACCAGGCCGGCCTGCGCTTCGGGCCGGGGACCCGCCTGGTGGTGATCGTCGTCGGCGACGAGGCCGGCGAGGCCGGCGATCAATTCGCCCGGGTGTTTCGCGAGTGCGGGTACGACGTCGCGGCGATGGCGACGCTGGTGTCGGTCGCGGCCCAGGGCGCCCGGGGCAACTCGGTGCGCAGCTGCGCTGGCCAGCTCAAGGTCCCGTTCTCCGAAGTGCAGGTCGAATCCTTCGATGACCCCTACCAGGTGCCGAGGGTGCTCAAGGCCCTGCTCGACGCTCCGGTGGCCGCCGGCGCGGGCGCCGCTCCACAGCAGGGCTGGGTCGACCGGGTGATGAAGACGCCGCTGCTCGTGCTCAAGGCCTGACCCAGTGTGGTACGCCGCCCCGGTGCGTTGGTTGTTACTGCCGTGGCTGCTGCTGCTGGGGTGCACCAACCCCGCCCAGCCTCCATCTGAGCCAGCGCCGGCCCTGACCGACGCCGAGGCGAAGGCCGCGCGCCTCGCCTGCGCGTTCAAGGCAGGCGCCCTGCCGTCCCAGACGCTCTCCACTTCGTCTCGGCTGGGAGATCAGATCCCGATCGATTACATCATCCTGGTGATGCAGGAGAACCGGTCGTTCGA
>JAYVRT010000316.1:0-6650 GCA_043776025.1 Archangiaceae bacterium
TTGCTGAAGACCTTCTCGTGGATCTCCACGTTTTTCACCGTCACCTGCAGCGTCGGGTGGGCGGAGTTGCCCATGAGGAAGCCGGCGGAGCGCACCTGCGACTCGAAGCCGGTACGGACCCAACCCGCGACGTCGCCGACCATCGTCACCGGGTACACCTTGGCCACATCGTCGCGCACCCGATCTCCAATCGCGTTCGGGTTCGCCCGCGGATCCACCACCGCCACCGCTGCCAGGCCGGCGCACGAGGGAGCGCCCATCGCCGAGTCTCCCTGGCGCATGTACCCCGCGGGGAAGCTCGCTTCACCGAAGTGATGGCACGCGGTCAACAGCAACACTGCCCCGAGGAGGATTGAGCGCATGGGACGTGGCTAGCGCGGCGCGCCCGAAATGACCACGGCTACTTCCGTCAGCCCGGCCGGGCCCGCTGGCGGCGGACCGCCAGACCGAGCAGCAGCGCCAGCCCGAAGACAGCCTCGGTGCCTGGCACCTGTCCGCAGCCGCACCCGCCGACGACCTCGTTCTTCATCCCGCCATCCCCCTCGCCGGCGTCGCTGGTGCCGGCGTCGTTCGGGCCCGCGTCGGGCTTCCCCGCGTCCGCAAGCCCGGCGTCCACGCCCGCGTCCTCGCCGCCGTCGCGGCCACTTCCCCCGTCGATTGCGGCGCAGGCACCGAGCACGCACGTCGAGCCGGTCGGGCAGGGGGCGTTGTCGTCGACGGTGCCGTTGCAGTCGTCGTCGAACCCGTTGCAGCTCTCCACCACCGGGGTGCCCGGGACGCAGGCCGCCACCTGGCAGCTCAAGCTGGTGCGCAGGCAGGCGCCGACGCCGCATTGGATCGCAGGCAGCCCGTCGTCGGTGATGCCGTTGCAGTCGTCATCGATGCCGTTGCACGTCTCGGTGTTGCCCGCGCCCGGGGTGCAGCTGGTGCTCTGGCAGGTGGTTCCGATGCGGGCGCAGGCGCCGAGGCCGCAGCTGCTGGGCGCGAGGCTTTCGTCCGTCTGGCCGTTGCAGTTGTCGTCGACGCCGTTGCAGGTCTCGGCGGCCGGCGTGCCGGCGGTGCAGCTGGTCTGAAGGCAGCTGGTTCCGATGCGCGCGCAGCCCCCGATGCCGCAGGTGGAGAGCGCGAGGCCCTCGTCGGTCTGGCCGTTGCAGTTGTCGTCGACGCCGTTGCAGGTCTCGGCGGTCGGCGCCCCGGAGGTGCAGCTGGCCGCGGCGCAGGTGGTCCCGGTGCGCGCGCAGCCGCCGACCCCGCAGCTGGACATCGCGAGGCCCTCGTCGGTCTGGCCGTTGCAATTGTCGTCGAGGCCGTTGCAGGTCTCGGAGGCGCCTGGGACGCCCGGGGTGCAGCTGCTGGCGAGGCAGGTGGTGCCGGTGCGAACGCAGGCGCCAGCTCCGCAGGTCGCGAGCGCAATCCCCTCGTCGACCGAGCCGTTGCAGTTGTCATCGACGCCGTTGCAGATCTCGGTGCCCGAAGGCCCAGGGGTGCAGCTGGTCGCGGCGCAGGTCGAGCCGGTGCGCAGGCACGCGCCGACGCCACAGGTCGACAGCGGCAAGCCGTCGTCGACCGAGCCGTTGCAGTTGTCATCAACGCCGTTGCAGGTCTCAGCGATCGGACCGCCGGCGGTGCAGCTGCCCGGCGCGCAGGTGGTGCCGGTGCGGGCACAGGCGCCGACGCCGCAGGTCGACAGCGCAATCCCCTCGTCAACCGAGCCGTTGCAGTTGTCGTCGACGCCGTTGCAGGTCTCAGCTGTCGGCGGCCCGGCGGTGCAGCTGGCGGCAGCGCAGGTGGTTCCGGTGCGCCCGCACGCGCCGACGCCGCAGGTCGACAGCGCGATCCCCTCGTCGAGCGTGCCGTTGCAGTTGTCGTCGATGCCGTTGCAGGTCTCGGCGGTCGGCGAGCCGGCGGTGCAGCTGGCGGGAGCGCAGGTGGTTCCGGTGCGGACGCACGCACCCACCCCGCAAGTGGCGAGCGGGATCCCCTCGTCGGTCGCGCCGTTGCAGTTGTCGTCGATGCCATTGCACGTCTCGGCGGTGGGCGCGCCGGGAGCACACGCCTGGGGCGCCCCGGCGACGCAGTTGGCCACCGTGCGCTGGCAGAACCCGACGCCGCAGGTGGTCGAGCCGAGGCCTTCGTCGGCGGTGCCGTTGCAGTTGTCGTCGATGCCGTTGCAGGTCTCGGCGACGGGCGCGCCCGGGGTGCAGGTCTGGGTGACGCCGGCGATGCAGTTGAGCGTGTTCCGGTTGCAGGCGCCGACGCCGCAGCTGGTCGAGCCGAGCCCGTCGTCGGTCGCGCCGTTGCAGTTGTCGTCGACGTTGTTGCAGGTCTCGGCCGCGGGGATCACCTGGCCGGTGCACGCGCCCCATGCGCCCGCGGTGCACAGCTGGGTCCCGCCGTGGCAGGGGCCGACGCCCGAAGTGCTGACCGCGCCGGTGTAGCAGGGGCGGGTGTCGCCCGCGACGCAGAGGCAGCCTTCGTCGACGGTGCCGTTGCAGTTGTCGTCGATGCCGTTGCAGATCTCCGCGCCCGGCGCGCCCGGGGTGCAGCTGCCAGCGGCGCAGGTGGTGCCGGTGCGCAAGCAGGCGCCGACGCCACAGGTGGCCAGGGGGATGCCCTCGTCGATGCTGCCGTTGCAGTTGTCGTCGAGGCCGTTGCAGCTCTCGCTGGTGGGAGAGCCGGGTGAGCAGGTCTGGGACACGCCGCCGATGCAGTTGGCGGTGCTGCGCAGGCACGCGCCGACGCCGCAGGTGGTCGAGCCGAGGCCCTCATCGGTGGAGCCGTTGCAGTTGTCGTCAGCGCCGTTGCAGACCTCGGCGGTCGGTGATCCGGCGGTGCAGCTGGCGGCGGCGCAGGTCGCGCCGGTGCGGAAGCAGGCGCCGACGCCGCAGGTGGCCTTGGGGATGCCCTCGTCGGTCGAGCCGTTGCAGTTGTCGTCGATGCCGTTGCAGACCTCGGCGGTCGGCGCGCCGGCGGCGCAGCTGGCGGCGGCGCAGGTGGTACCGGTGCGGGCGCAGGCCCCGGTGCCGCAGGTGGACAGCGGGATGCCCTCGTCGGTCGAGCCGTTGCAGTTGTCGTCGATGCCGTTGCAGGTCTCGCCGGCAGGCGCCCCCGCGGTGCAGCTGCCGGCAGCGCAGGTGGTCCCGGTGCGGAAGCAGGCGCCGACGCCGCAGGTCGAAAGCGCGATGCCCTCGTCGGTGGAGCCGTTGCAGTTGTCGTCGAGGCCGTTGCAGACCTCAGCGCTCGGCGCGCCGGGGGTGCAGCTGCCGGCAGCGCAGGTGGTGCCGATGCGGGCGCAGACGCCGACGCCACAAGCGGACGCCGGCAGGCCCTCGTCGGTGGAGCCGTTGCAGTTGTCGTCCGCGCCATTGCAGATCTCGGCGGTGGGCGCGCCCGGGGTGCAGCTGCCGGCAGCGCAGGTGGTGCCAGTACGGGCGCAGGCGCCCGTGCCGCAGGTGGAAAGCGCGATGCCCTCGTCGGTGGAGCCGTTGCAGTTGTCGTCGAGGCCGTTGCAAACCTCGGCGCTCGGGGCACCCGGGGCGCAGGTCTGAGGCACGCCGCTGATGCAGTTGGCGGTGCTGCGCAGGCAGACGCCCAGTCCGCAGCTGGTCGAGCCGAGAAGTTCGTCGGTGGAGCCGTTGCAGTTGTCGTCGAGGCCGTTGCAGACCTCGGTGGTGGGCGAGCCGGCGGTGCAGGTCTGGGGCACGCCGCTGATGCAGTTGGCGGTCGTGCGCAGGCAGGCGCCGGTGCCGCAGGTCGTCGAGCCGAGAAGTTCGTCCGTGGTGCCGTCGCAGTTGTCGTCGAGGCCGTTGCAGATCTCCGCGGTCGGCGCGCCGGGGGTGCAACTGCCTGCCGCGCAGGTCGTACCCGAGCGGGCGCAGGCGCCGACGCCACAGGTCGACAGCGGAAGGCCCTCGTCGATCGACACGTTGCAGTTGTCGTCGATGGCGTTGCAGATCTCAGCCGCGCCCGGGTGGACCGCGGCGTTGGCGTCGTTGCAGTCGGTGGAGTTCGTCGCGTAGCCCCCGGGCAAGCTGCAGGCCTGGGTCGTCTGCGAGGCCAGTCCGTACCCGTCGCCGTCGGCGTCGCGGTAGTAGGTCGTGGTGACCCCCTCGTCGATGCTGACGTTGCAGTTGTCGTCGATGCCGTTGCAGACCTCGACAGCGCCGGGGTGAATCGCGGCGTTGGTGTCGTTGCAGTCGGTGGCGTTGGCCACGTAGCCCGCGGGTTGGGTGCAGACCTGCTGGGTGATGGTGGCGTTGCCGTACCCGTCGGCGTCGGCGTCCCGGTAGAAGGTGCTGTTGACGCAGAGCACGAGCGTGGTGGAAGAGGCGGCGTCTCCAGTGTTCGCCAGATCGCGGTTCACCGAGTTGCCCCAGCCGGTCAGGGTGTAGCTGCCCGGAGTGAGCGGCGCCGTCCAGGTCGCGCTGAAGGTGACGTTGCCCGCGACGTCTTCGAGCAGGGGCGCGAGGTGGGTCGCTTCGCCGCCGAGGATCTGGGCGTTCGGATCGGAGGTGGTGAACGCGCCGCCGGTGCCGCTCAAGTTGAAGCCCGCGTAGGTCCCGTTGGGGGTGGTGATCACCACGGTGATCGTCACCGCCTGCCCCGGGTTCGGCGACATCGTGCTCGGGGTGAGGGTGATCGCCGGCGGCACCCCTCCGGAGTGGCAGCTCATGCAGCCTTGTGCCGGGGTGGTGAAGCTGGCGGTGGTGACGCCACCGGAGAACGCCTCCGCCCCGCTTGCAATCAGGCAAAGCCACAGCGTGGTGTTGATCAGACGCAAGCGGATCAGTGTACCAAGGGGCCAAAGAGAAAGGGCCCGGTCCACGAGGAACCGAGCCCTTTCAACGACGCCTCGTCGCCGCCGGTTACTTCTTCTTCCGGGGCTTCGGGCTGTGCTTCGGCTTCCCGGCCGAAGCGACATTCTTGGTGGAGGGGCTGTTGCCCTTGAGCATCGGCGCCCTGTTGGTCGGGTGGGCCTCCCACTTGCTCAGCGCCTTGCCGACCGCCTCGTCGAAGCTGCCCTCGTACTGGTAGGCCTTGCTCGGGTCGACGCGCAGGGCGGTGAAGCCGCTGACGATCACCACCGAGTCGTAGTTCTGGTGAGCGCCAGCGTTCGAGGCCGTGAAGGCCAGCGCGCAGCCGCGAGCGCCGTCGCAGGAGAGGCGGGTGAACTTGTAGTTGAACGGGCCCTCGCACCAGGTATCGCCGCACAGCTCATTGAGCTCGGCGACCCGGGCCATCAGGTCGTCGCCGGGAGGCGCCCCTGCGACCGCAGCTCCCGCGGCGTCGCTTCGGATCTCCAGCTTGTAGTCGAACCCGCCCTTGACAGTGGTGCCGTCGACGTCCTTCACCGTGACGGTGTAGGCGCCCGGCTTGATGTTCGTCAGCCGCGCGACGACCGGCTTGCCCGGGGCGGTGGCGACCTGGTCCGCGATCACCTCTCCGCTGGCGTCCTTGACCACCAGCTGGGCGTCGAGCGGGAACTTCTTGTGCTCGGGCGGGACGACTTCGACCGAGTAGGCCCCGGCCTGCGCCACCGTCCACTGGTAGGCGTTGCCGGAAGCGGCGGTGACGTTGTCGTCGCAGCGCGCCTGGACGCCGGCGATCGCGTGGGCGCAGTCGTGCGACTGGGAAGGCGGCGCGCTCGGGCCCCAGATCATCAGCGGGATCCCGGCCACCGCGCCGATGCCTCCGCCGATGAAGGAGAACTTCTTCTTCTTCGCGGTCGAGGCGAGCAGTCCGTCGCGCCCCTTCGTCGAGAACATCATCGAGCGCCAGCCCGGCTTGGTGAGCTGGCCGCCCTCGAGCTTGCCGAGGGCGAAGAGCGAGCCGCCGACGGGGACGATCTTCTCCACCGCCTCGAAGCCCAGCGTGTAGTCGTCGCGGCTCGCCGGCGGGGTGGGAATCCGCAGCTCACCAAAGCGCAGGTAGCCGTCGGCCATGAACGTGCCGCCCGCGGTGCCCTGCTTCTTCAGGTTGTCGAAGTCGCCGCCCTTGCTCGCGTCGACGAGCAGCTGGCCGGTGCCGTCGTCGAGGCCGAAGATCGCTCCGCCCTTGAGCGTCTCGACGTGGCTGCTGCCCTTGGTCGTCTTCGGGCCGTCCTGGGTCTGCTCCGTCTTCTCCCACTTCCGGCTGATCGACACCTCCCAGTAGAGGCACGGGGTCTGAGACATTCCGGAGAGCACCGGCTTCTGGGGCGGCACCACGTTGCCCTCGGTGGACATCATCCCCTTGGGGTCACTGGACACGGGGTTGTTGGCGATCTCCCCGGTCTTCTTGAACGGCGCCGCGAGGATCCGCTTCCCTTTGAGGTGCTGCACGAGTCCAAAGCCCAGCGCTGCCAGCCCGACGATCAACAAGAGGACGCCCATCGAAAACCCCCGAAGAGGACCGCCGCACGGTCCGTGTGCGCGTCAGACCCTCGGGTGGGGTGGGGTGTGAAACGAAACTACGGCTCGCCGGCGTCGCGGCGGCTCCACAGGCTCTGGTGGGCGGCGGGGTTCTCGCCGGGGTCGACGCTGGGGTGCTCGACCGCGCAGGCGGTGCGGGGCGCCGTGCCGGGCAGAAACGGGGCGTTGATCACCTTGCAGCTGGGGTTGGGGAGCAGGCCGGTCTGGGTGCAGATGCCCTGCTTCACCAGCGCCGGTGTC
>JAYVRT010000317.1:0-2062 GCA_043776025.1 Archangiaceae bacterium
ACTGGCCGCTGCTTGATCAGCGCGTAGCCATTGATGTCGCCCGAGGTCTTCGACGCCGTGCCGTGCTCGAAGAAGTCGAACACGCCGCTGAACGGATCCGACGGCTGCGTCACCGCCGACGGCCGCACCAGGTGCACGTCGAGATCGATGTCGGCGAACCCCGTCCACTGCAGCTGGGCGACGAGGTCCTGCTTCAGCGCCACCGCGAACTTGATCGGCACCACCGTCGCGTGCAGCTGCGTGTCCGTCACCGTCAGCTGCAGCGTGTACTCGCCGGTGACGATCGGCCGCAGCGTCGCCTGGGCCGAGGTGGCGTTGCTGATCCCCAGGGTCATCGCTCCCGCCGGTGCGGCCAGCAGCTTCCACTCGTAGGTCAGCCCGAGGCGGCCGTCCTCCGGGTCGGAGGTGCACTGCGTTTGATCCGCCGCGTCGGACCAGGCGGAGAAGATCGCCACCGAGCGCGGCTCGACGTCGCGGCGGTTGCGCAAGTCGTAGCCGGCGGCCGGCGGCACCAGCAGCGTCGCCCATTCGGCCTTGCTGCTGTAGTCGCGCTCGGCGTCGTCGATCGGCTGGACCTTGATCAGGTTGGCGCAGACCTTCGGCGCCAGGTTCGGCCGCAGCGTCCCTGTCAGCGCGACCTTCACGCTCGGCCTCGCGGGATCGTCGGACTCGATCACCACCTGGGCGGTGTAGCTCTGTTGCGCCTCGGACGACGGCTTGAAGCGCACCGCGAGGTTCCGCCCCTCTGCCGGCGCGAGCAGCAGGCCCCCGGGCGGCACCGTCGAGTTGCCGGGGATGGTGAAGCTGGCAGCGTCGACGCCTTCGATCGCGATCCGGGTCACCTTCAGCTCGACCAACCCCTCGTTGACCAGGCTTACCGAGGGCAGCGAGGTCACGTCGATCGGCAGCAGCCGCACGAAGGGCTCGGCTCCGAAGTCGATCGACGGGGGCATCACTGTCACCGTGCCGGTGCACTTTCTCGCCACGTCGCACCCGGGGGTGACCGCGATCTGCGCCTGCTTCCCCTGGCCGGTCAGCAGCACGCTGATCGACGGGTTGGTCTCGTCGTTGCTCACCACGGTGAGGATCGCCTCCGACGCCTGGACGGCGACGGGCGAGAAGGTGACGTCGAAGGTCGCCGACCCCAACGCGTCGACCGCGGCCGGCGCCGTGCCGAGCTTGAAGTCCGCCGTGCCGCCGGGCTCCGAACCGTTGGCGAGCTTCACCGAGGTGATCGTCACCCCGGCCTTGGTCTGCGCCTGGAGCTTGATCGTCGCGATCGACGAGGTGCCCACCTTCACCGGGCCGAAGTCGTAGGAAAGTGGAGAGACCTTCAGCGTCGGCGGCACCTTCGCCACGGTGCTCTTGCAGTTGCAGCCGCCTCCGACGAGCACGGTCAACGCCAGGATCAACGCCCGCGATCGCATGACCGAGGCTTCTAGCCGTTTCACGCTGTGAGGGTAAATGGTTGACCCACACGTCCCCCTGTCGGATAAAACCTGCACTGGTACGTAACGACATCCACGCTGAAACACGGAGATCAACGACATGGCCGGCACGGACAAGCGCAAGCAGTCGCTGTATTTCCCGGAAGAGATGCTCAAGGAAATCCAGGAAGAGGCCAACCGCCAGGACCGGTCGCTGTCCTGGGTCGTGCAGCAGGCCTGGAAGATCGCGCGCGAGCGGATCAAGAGCTTCCCCGCGGTGAACGACGTCACCGGTGACGAGAGCACCGACCGGCGCGAGGAAAGCTGATGTCGAACACGGATCACCGCAAGCAGTCGCTCTACTTTCCCGAGGAGATGCTCGGTGAGATCCAGCGCGAAGCCGAGCGGCAGGACCGTTCTCTGTCGTGGATCGTGCAGCAGGCGTGGAAGTTGGCCCGGGCGGACATGAAGAAGATCCCCGGGATCAACGACGTCCTCCCGCCGCGCGCGCCTTAAGGCCTGCCTCTCCCGTGGAGCGCTTCGCCTGGGTCTGTCTGGCGGGAGCGGCGGGCACGGGCAGCCGCTACCTGATCGGCCTGTGGGCAGCGCGCAGCCTTGGGCTGTCGTTTCCCTAC
>JAYVRT010000318.1:0-6632 GCA_043776025.1 Archangiaceae bacterium
GAAGAGCAGGTTGAGCAGGTTCCAGCGGAAGTTGACCTTCGTCGTCCGCATCACGTCTTCCTGCAGCTGCATGAAGCGGTGGTGCGAGAGGTTGTGCCCCGGGATGTAGTCGGAGATGGGAAAGCCGTAGCTCAGCGAGACCCAGATTTGAAACAGCTTGTTCTGCCACCGCTTGTGAAACACCGGGGTGTGCACGGTGTTGTGGGCAATCACCGCGCAGAGCCAGGAGTTGAAGCAGGTCAGCAGCACCAGGCCGACGCCGAGCGCGCCTGCCGGGGCCCAAATCCACTGGCCGATGACGAGAGCGGCATAACAGGTGAGAATCGCGAGCGTTCTGCGGTCGGCCTGGTGGCGAAGCATCCTAAGAGCGTCCTATTGCGCGAAAGGGTCCCCCGAGTAAAGGGAGGCAGAGAAGAATGAACGGCTCCAAGGACCTCGCCCGGTTGCCCCTGACGCTGGCCGCGGTGCTGATGGTCGTCTTTGCCTTCACCCTCTTCACCACCGCCGAGGGCCAGCTCAACTGGCTGCTCGAGGTGGGGCCGGGGCTGTTCGGCATCGCCGCGCTGGGGCTCGCCTTCAAGAGGTTCCCGATGTCGCGCTTCATCTACCTCGGGGTCTTCCTCCACATCCTCGTGCTCGTCTACGGCGGTTACTACACCTACGCCAAGGCCCCGCTGGGCGAGTGGGCGAAGCACGCGTTCGGCCTTCACCGCAACCACTACGACCGCATTGGCCACTTCATGTTTGGCTTCGTCCCCGTCTTCATCCTCCGCGAGGTGTTCTTGCGGGTGACGCCGCTGAAGCGGGGCGGGTGGCTGACCTTCATCCTCATCGCCACCGTGCTCGGGCTCGCGGCCGGCTACGAGTTTCTCGAGTGGTGGGCGGCGCTGCTGCTCGACCCCGCGGGCGGGGACAAGTTCCTCGGCAGCCAGGGCGACATCTGGGACGCCCAGTGGGACATGTTCCTCGCGGGCGTCGGCGCCACGGTGGGCCTGCTGACGCTGCGCAAGGTCCACGACCGCTCGCTGCGGCGGCTGCTGGCTACTTGACCACCACCTCGAAGTCGACGTTGCCCCAGGTGCCGTCGAGCAGCCGCATCTTGGCCTTCCCCGGCTTACGGGCACGGAGGAAGACCAGAGACTCGGTGGTGACGACTGCCTCGTCTCCCTTCCAGCCGTCCACCTTGTAGGGCTCCGTCCAGAACGTCTCGATCACCGCCTCGTCGGACAGCAGGTCGACGTTGCTCCCTTCGTTGAGGCGGAAGCGGGCGATCTCGCCGACCTTCAGCGTCAGCGGCGACTCGGCGTCGTGCAGCACCGGCGGCTTCTCGTCGACGGTGAACTTCACCTTCCGCTCGCGGCCGTTGACGATCTCGGCGTCGTAGCTGTCGCGGGTGATCAACTCCTGACCCTTGCTGTCGTCGGTGGTGACGAGCACCCACTGGCCCCGGTCGATCGAATGCAACGTCGGTGCGCAGCCGGACAGCACCCCCAGACATGTGAGCACCAGCAGAGAGCGGTTCATCCCTTCATCTTACGGCGCGTCGAAGAGATCGGGGTCGATCGAACGCACCTGCCGGGCTGCCTCGCGGGCGGCGGGGTCGGCCTTGGCCTCGACCTTCTCCACCAGCGTCAGCAACTGCTCGCCCATTCCGTCGAGCGCGGTGCGGGGCACGCCGTGCGCCTGCAGCGCGGCGAACAGCTCCGGCAGGTCACCGACGTTGCGCAGCCCGTGCGGGCAGCTGCCCCCCGGCGGATGGCGGGTGATGAAGCCGTTGAAGTCGGTGCCGAGGGTCAGCGACGGGGCGCCGGCGACGCGGGCCAGGTAGAGCCAGTGCGCCACCACCTCGTCACACGTCCCGGGCACGAAGCCCGGCCACCGCTCGGCGGCAGCGACGTCGGACACCATCTTGTCGAAGACGGTGACGCCAATCAGCCCGCCGCCCCGGGCAATCCGCGCCGCGTTCTCGTCCGAGATGCTCCGTTCCATCGGCATCAGCGCCCGCGCCGGCGAGTGGCTGTTGATCACCGGCACGCCCAGCGGCTCGGTGATCTCCAGCACGTCGCGCGTCAGCGCGTCGCTGGAGTGCGCGAGGTCGATCACGATCCCCAGGGCGATCATGCGGGCAATCACCTCTTTGCCCAGCGGGGTCAGGCCCAGCGGCTCGAGCCCGCTCAGCGTGATGCCGAAGACGTTCTTCACCGTCTGCCCGCGCGCGGCGCCGCCGATCGCGCTGCTGGCGAAGTGCACCACGGTGATCGCCCGGACCCCCGCCACCCAGAGCCGGTCGACGTCGGCGACCTCGGTGATGCCCTCGCCGCCCTCGAGCTGCGGCAACAGGGCGATCCGGCCGCGCTTCAGCGCCAAGCGCGCCTCGGCCGCCGAGCGAACCACCGCGAAGCCTGGCTGGCGCAGACTGAACTCGCGCTGGGCCTGCAGCTGGTGCAGCGCTTCGTCGATCGCCCGCCGGCCGGGCCGCAGCTCGAACGGCGGCCAGAGCGCTCCCAGCGCCAGGCGCAGCCCCGAGGCGTGCAGCTGGGGCTCGGTGATTTGATTGAACAGCCGGGTGCTCCCGTGGGTCGCGAGGTCGACGCCCCCCGGCTCGCCCCGGAAGATTGGCTTGGCCCCCTGGGACATCGTGACGTGCAGGTGGAGGTCGACCGCGAGCACCGGCGCCGGCTGGGCCTCGGGCAACGGCTCCGCCAGCGGATGCGCGCAACCCATCAGCCTCACCACCACCATCGCCGCAGCAACTCTCACCGGCGGACCTCTACCATTTGGGCTCCCCACCCCGGCCCTCAAACGCCTGGGCACCCGATGTAGCGGGGGGTGGTTGGAGGTAGGGAAGATTTGGGGTAGAGGGCCGGTCCTTTGGGGGTACGTCATCTTGTTCACTGGGCTCCTTCTCGCACTCACTCTCAGCGCCGATGGCGTGTACATGCCCGGCGCGCCGGAGAAGGACCGCTTCAAGGCGTACTTCACCCAGGGTGAGAAGCTCTACGCGCAGGGAGAGTACGGCGCGGCGATCTGGAACTTCCGTCTGGCCGACCGCCAGCTGGCCACGCCCGAGGTCATCTACGACCTCGCCAAGTGCTACGAGAAGCTGGGCGACGTCGCTTTCTCCACCTACTACTACCGGCTGTACCTGAAGCGGTCTCCCAACGCGACCGACGCGCTCGACGTCGCCGAGCGGGTGGGGAACGCGCTGAGCAAGGCCGAAGCCGACGGCCGGGGCTTCCTCGAGATCGAGGTCTACGCCGTCGAGCAGATTACCGTCAGCAACCAGCGCTACCCCGAGGGACCCGTGGCGCTGTTCCTCGCCCCCGGTGACTACGAGGTGACGGGGGAATTTCCCGGCGGTCCGCGGAAGATGGTGGCCCAGCTGCGCACCGGGAAGACCACCAACCTCGTCTTCGAGCCGGTGGCGCCGCCAATGGTGGACGCGGTGCAGGGCGCCCCGGAAGCGGCGATCGCGGTCGGCGCCAGGGGACCCAACAAGCACAGCGGGCTGCGGGTGACGTCGTACGTCGTCGCCGGGCTGGGCGTGGTCGCCCTCGGGGTCGGCACCGTCCTCGGGGTGATGTCCGCTGGGCAGGCGAGCCAGCTGCAGACCGACAAGTCGCTCAACCCCAGCCGCGCCCAGGCGCTGGCGAACTCGGCGAACCAGAACGGCCTGGGGGCCAACATCCTCTTCGGGGCGGGTGGCGCTCTGGTGGCCGGGGGTGTTGTGATGTGGATCGTCTCGATCCCTGAGCCGGGGATGAAGGGCAGTGGAGGCAGTCAGTGAAGATTATGAAGCCCGGGCTCGTGGTGTTGGGCGCGTTGTGGCTGTCCGGCTGCAACATGAGCGTCATCGTTGATCCCGAGGGGCTCGTCTGCGACCCGGGTGGCGTCTGCCCCAATGGGTACCTCTGCCGCAACGGCACCTGCCGCAGCATCAGCGGTTCCGGCGGCGGAAGCGGCGGCGGCTCGGTCGGCGGCGGCACCGGAGGCACGGGAGGGACCGGCGGAAGCGGCGGCGGCGCCGGCTCGTGCACCGGGCTGGTCTGCAACCAACCGGGCGCTCCACTGTGTCTCGACGCCAACACCTTGAGGACCTTCGGCGGCAACGGCACCTGCGCCGCTGGCAAGTGCAGCTACCCGCCGATCGACAAGGCCTGCGCCAAGGGTTGCGCCAACAGCCAGTGCACCGGAGATCCCTGCAACGGCGTCAGCTGCACCACGCCCCCGGTCGCGGTCTGCAAGGACGCCAGCACCCTCACCACCTTCAGCAACGCCGGCACCTGCAGCGCCGGTGTCTGCAGCTACACCGCGACCAACACCACCTGCACCATGGGGTGCAGCAACGCGATGTGCCTCAACCAGAACCTGTGCGCCAACGTCACCTGCAACATGCCGCCGGGGCCGACCTGCGCCGGCAACAGCGCCCGGGTCTTCATGGCGCCCGGCACGTGCAACCCCGGCACCGGCACGTGCAGCTACAACCCAATCGACACCCCCTGCCTCAACGGGTGCGCCGGTGGTCTATGCACCGCTCCCGCGCAGACCTTCACCCAGACGATGCCCCGGGTCCCCTTCGCGGTGCGCGGCCTCGACCAGGCCCCCAACTCCACCGGCGGGCACGTGGTGGTGGTCGGCGACAAGGGCAACATCATGAAGTGGGACGGCGCCAGCTTCACCCGCGTGTCGGGAGCAGCCGCCACCAACGCCACCTTCAACGCCGTCTGGTTCGGCGGGGCCAACTCCGCGATCATCGTCGGCAGCCCGCGCACGGTCGCCCGTTACAACGGCACCAACCTCGCCATCCTCCCCACCGTGCCCACCGGCGGCGGCGCGGGGAACATGATGTACGTCCACGGCAAGGACGAGTCGAACTTCACCATCGCCGACGACACCGCGAGCTGGTGGCGCTTCTCCGGGCCGTCGACGTGGGACGCGGGGACCTTCAGCGCCACCGGCTTTACCTACAAGACCAACGGCGTCTGGGTCGACGCGTCAAACCGCGCCCGCATCGTCGGCACCAGGGTCGGTACTTCCAGCGCCGGCGTCGTCCACTATTTCGAGCCTTCGGTGTGCCTGCCGGTGCCCTGCGAGGACGTGGATCGCGACGGCGGCACCGACGGGTTTGGTTCGGCCGGGCCGGCAATCGCCGGCGCCACCTCCGCGCCCGACACCGCCTTCCTCGGCCGGGCGACGGGCAACCTCGTCCGCAAGCACAACGACGCCGCGCCCTACTACGACAGCAGCTTCACCCCTTCGATGAATCTGCCCAGCGGCTCAGGCATCACCGCCGTCACCGGGGCCGTTGGCGCGACCAAGGCGATCTACCTGCTCGAGGGCGACACCGGGAACGTCGGCCACCTCTACCGGTACTCCGGGCTCACCGGCGTCGACCCGGGGCCGCTGGCCGAGTTCTACTTCGACAAGGTCTCGATGGGCCCCACCGAGAGCAGCGGCGTCGTCTTCGCCGAAGCGGACCTCACCAACGGCGTCAACAACATCTACCGGCGCAACGCCGTCGCGGGCGAGATGCTCGACCTGGGCGAGAGCTGGGCCGCGGTGACGAGCAACCTCAACAACCTGGTGCTGGTGAGCAAGCTTGGCGACCTCGCCTACCGCGTCGGGGCCGGCCCGACCTGGCAGTTCCGCCGTGGCCCGTTCATGGACGTCACCGACGCGACCGCTGCCAACGGCACCGGGGCGCTGCTCGTCGGCAAGGCGGGGGACATGGAGCGCTTTGTCGCCGGCGCCATCAACCCCACCATCACTGCCATCACCGGCGCCACCACCGACCTCACCGGCGTCTGCCGCGTCAGCGACCTCGAGGCCTACACCGTCGGGCGCGGGGGCGTCATCCGCAGCATCAACACCACGCTCGCGACCTCGACCGCGATGTCGTCTCCGACCAACAAGGACCTCCTCGCCATCGACTGCGCTGGCACCGGCTCAGCGGTCGCCTGCGGCCAGGGCGCTACCGTGCTCAAGCTCACCGGCACCACCTGGGCCGCGGTGACGCCGGGCCTGTCGGGCGGTGCCGGCGACCTCTCCAGCTGCCGCCTCGTTGGCAGCACCCTCTACGTCGCCGGGGACAACAGCTTCTACAAGCTCGATTTGTCGGCCCCAGCGCCGTCGTGGCAACAGCTGCCCGCGTTGGGCGCGCTGTCCGAACTGCAGGTGCTCGCCCCCAACGACATCTACGCGCTCTCTGCCGGAACCCGCGTCGTCCGCTTCGATGGCTCCGCGTGGAACACCAAATTCATGGTTAATTCCGGGAGCTTGGTTGGGGGTGGGCAAGTGGGTGGAAAAGTAGTATACGCGGGGCCCCTCGGATTGGTGGTGGAAGGGCAGTAGCGGTTGGGCGGGTAACTCCGGCGGGCAAGGGGCGAGTAGAAATGGATGAGCTGGATCCGCGATTCAAGATTCGCGCACCGCTGCGATGCGATGGAATTGGCCGGCTGGACTGCGCGGAGGACCTCGAGTCCGGCATGCGCATGGCCGTTCGCTGGCTTCCGCTCGAGGCCAACGGCACCGCGGCCGTCGAGGCCTGCGAGCAGCTGCCTTCGCACCCGACATTGCCCCGCATCCGGCAGATCGGCCAGATGGGCGCCTCGGCCTACGTGGCGATGGAGGTC
>JAYVRT010000319.1:0-2056 GCA_043776025.1 Archangiaceae bacterium
ACCGAGGCCGCGGGTGGCGTCGCCGCGAGCCGGTTCTCCCTGGGGATCTTCGTCCAGGACGAGTTCACTCCGTTCGAACGGCTGACGATCCAGCTCGGGGTGCGGTTGGACCTGGCGACGCTGCCGATCGCGGACGCCACTGGGAAGATCGCCGGCAGCGGGATCGCCGCCGGGGTCGGGCCGCGGGCGGGCATCGTCTTTGCGCCGATCAACTCGCTCGCGCTCAAGGCGCACTACGGGCGCGCCTGGCGCCCGCCGACGGTGCAGGAGCTGGCGGAGACGATCCCCAACTCCGACGTCAACCAGGGCCGCTTCGTCGGAAACCCCTCGCTGGCGGCGCCCTCCGTCGACTCGGTCGAGGTCGGCTTCGAGTACGCCCAGACGGTGGGAGAGGCGCGGCTGAAGGTGAAGGGCTCGGGCTTCTTCGAGGGCTTCACCAACCCGATTCACCCGGTGGACCCGACGGGCAACCTGGTGCCCTACGCCAACCGCCAGCTGGGGGTGCGCGTCTTCGGCGCTGAAGGCGACGCGCGGGTCGAGCTGTCGGCGCGCAGCAGCGCCTTCCTCAACGCAAGCTTCTTTCGCGCCGAGGACAACGGCACCGTGCCGGCGGCGCGGCTGCTCACCGACACCCCGCAGGCACGCATCAACGCCGGCTTCTCGCTGCCGCTCGGCCCGTGGGTCAACCTCGACGTCACGCTCCGGTGCGGCTCCGAGCGGCGCAACGACAGCCGCACGGTGCTCGAGCTGATCCGCCGCTACAAGCTGCCCGGCTACTTCCTCGTCGGGGCGGCCCTGCGCACCGAGCCGATCCTCGATCACTTCGAGCTGGCGGTGACGGCCCAGAACGTCTTCGACTTCGACCAGGCGGACGACGTGCCCCGGCCGGATCGGATCACCGCCGGCGTTCCGCGCGAAGGACTGCAGGCCTTCGCTACACTCAAGGCGGACTTCTGACCGTGCGCCTCTTGATTCCATTGGCCCTGACGCTGACCTCCTGCGTCGCCTACAACGAGCAGTGCCAGGCGCTGGTGGAGAACCCCACGGAGAAGGTGGCGAGCCTGGGCGCCGAGCTCTGGCTCGACCGCCCCAACACCCGCCATGCGCCCAACGCCCTGGGCCAGGCGGCGGCCGACGCCTTCGTCGATGTCTTCTCCAGCTCGTCGAAGCCGGCGGACTTCGCGATCGTCAACGGGGGCTCGCTGCGCGCCGAGGGCCTGTGTGGCGCCACCCGGAACATCGTCCCCGCGCCCCCGGGGCTGACCAACGGCGTGCTTCACGAGATTCTCCTCTTCGAGAACCTGGTGAACGCGGTCGACGTCACCGAGGACGAGGTGATGGCGATCTTCGAGCACTCCGCCGAGCGGCTCTTCCCCGCGCCGACGCCGATCGCTTCTCCCGCGGGCAGCTTCCTCCAGGTCTCCAAAGAGATAGAGCTGGTGATCGACTGCGCCCAGGCCCCGGGGATGCGCGTCACCGCCCTGAAGATCAAGGGAGAGGTGATCCAGAGGCCGGGCCGGGTCAACAAGCGGTTCCGGGTGGCGCTGACGGCGTTTCTGCTCGGCGGCGACGGGTACCTGATGCTCACCGGCCTGGGGAAGGATCCCGATCGCAACCCGGCCCAGGCGCAGCGGTTCGGCGGGGTCGACTCGAACATCACCGCCGATTACCTGCGGCACACCTGGCTCAGCGCGCCGGGGCTGGTGGTCGACAAGGCGCGGGTGACCCTCAACGGCTGCACCCAGGCGGTGCGCCCGGTGAACTGAAAGAATGCCTCAGCCCCTGATCAGCAACCGGGGCAGGGCGAGACCTGCGATCACCGCGAGGAAGCAGGCGAGGGTGGTGAGCACGAAGTTGAGCACCGCGCCGCCGAGCTGGCCGCCCTCGGCGAGCCGGGTCGTCTCGTAAGCGAAGCTGGAGTACGTGGTCAGGCCGCCCATGAAGCCGGCGGTCAGCGCCAACCGCAGGGTGTCAGGCACGGTCCCCAGGCTCAGCGCGGTCTGCATCACCAGCGCGATCAGGAAACAGCCGACGAGGTTGACGATCAGCGTGCCGT
>JAYVRT010000320.1:0-6615 GCA_043776025.1 Archangiaceae bacterium
GCCGGCCCGACGATCTACGGCCAGGTCTACAAGCTGGCGGTCACCCAGACGGCGGGCGCAGGCGCGGGGATCAAGGGACAGCTGGGCTACGGCGCTCCGACTGCCGATCCCACGACCTGGACGTGGATCGACGCCACCTACAACAAGGACACCGGCGCCGGCGCGAACGACGAGTTTCAGGCGGCGTCCCCCTCCACCCTCGCGCTCGGCAGCTACGCCTTCGCCTTCCGCTTCAACGTCGCCGACGGGCCGTACAAGTACTGCGACGCCGACGGCACCGACAACGGCAACTTCACCATCGGCCAGGCGGGCACGCTCCAGGTGACGCCGGTCGGGGTCGATCGCTGCAAGCTCCAGTTCCCCCCGGCGGTGGACGCGCGGGTCGGGGCGCCGAGCCCGTCGATCTACGGCCGGGTCCTGGCGCAGACGATCACCGAGGCCGCGGGCGCGGGCGTGGGGATCACCGGCGAGGTCGGCTTTGGGCCCAGCAACAAGCTGCCGGACGATCCGTCGTGGGCCTGGAGCGCGGCGGCCTACAACCTCGACTCCGCCGCCGACGGCCTCGAGGAGTGGGGCGGCAAGGTCACCTTCGCCGCGGTCGGTACGTTCTCCTACGGCTTCCGCTTCAAGTACCAGGCCGGCGCGTACACCTACTGCGACCTCGACGGCAGCGACAACGGCGTCGCCCAGGCGCAGCTCGGCGTGGCGACCGTGAAGCAGGTGGACGTCGACGACTGCATGCTCGACGCCCCCGGGACCTTGCTCGCCCAGCCGTCCGGCACCTCGGCCCCGACGAACGCGCATGTCTGGGTGACGTCGGTGACCGACGCGAACGGGCAGGGCGCGGGAGTCAGCGGCGAGGTCGGCTATGGCCCGGTCGGCTCGATGCCCTCGACGTGGACCAACTGGCAGAGCGCGGCCTACGCCAGCGACGCGCTGTTCTTCGATCTCTACACCAAGGCGATCAGCGCTCCCGCGGCGGCAGGGACCTACGACGTGGCCTACCGGTTCAAGTACCAGAGCCTGCCGTACGTCTACTGCGACCTCGACGGCGCGGCGAACGGCTACCAGCCGGCCCAGGCGGGCAAGTTGACGGTGGCGAACGCGACGATCAGCGCCTGCAAGCTGCAGTACGTCGACAAGGCGTCGGTGCCCAGCGGCGACGTGGTGACCGCGTACGTGCGGGTGACCGTGCCCGGCCTCTCCCCGGCGGCCGGAGCGACCCCTGGCCTGCGCGCCCAGCTCGGAGTCGGCACCGCCGCAGACAACGCCTCGAGCAGCGCGCTGTGGGGCTGGAAGGAGGCCGCGTTCAACGTCGACACCGGCGGTGACGACGAGTTCGTGCTCGGCTTCCAGCCGGCCTACAACGGCAACCGCGCGGTCTCGGCGCGCGCGTCGCTCGACAACGGCGCCACCTGGACCTACTGCGATCTCAACGGCAGCAACGTCAACGGCTACGAGGTGGCGCAGCAGTTCGCGCTGACCGTGACCGATCACCAGGACCTCGAGTTCTGCAACCTCCAGTTCCCCGCCGCGATCACCACCCTGCAGGATGCGGGAGCGGTGACCCTCTACGGCCAGCTGTACGTCGCCGGCGGAACGCCGAACGGCGCGTTGCCGGTGACGGTGCAGGCCGGGGTGGGGAAGAAGGTCGAAGATCCGGGCCTCGCGTGGACCTGGTCGAGCGCGCAGTTCGGTTCGAACCCGGCGGGTCAGCCGAACAACAACGAGTACACCGCGGGGATCTACCGGACGCCCGGCACCTACCACTACGCCTTCCGCTACTCCCGCGACGGCGGCAGCTGGTGCTACGGCGACCTCAACGGCAACGGGAAGAACGGCGGCAGCAACCCCTGGGCCGGCTTCTACGGCGACCTGCCTGACGGCGGCCTCAACCTCGGGCTGCTGACGGTGCAGTGAGCGCCACGAAGAGAAGCCCCCGAAAGCCAGAGCGGCTCGCGGGGGCTTCGGTCTTCAATCGTTGAAAGGTCGCGCTTAGGCTTCGGCCGACTTCATCAGGTCGGCGAGCTTGAACGCCGAGAACTGAGCCAGGTTGTACTTGTCGCCTTCGGCTGCCGGCGAGGTGTCGCCCTTGCGCGGGCCCATCAGGCTGGAGACCATGTCGAAGATCTGGTTGGAGCCGGTCGCCTTCGAGCCGAGGCCGATGATCGAGCCGAGGCCGGTCTTGCTCAGCAGGCTGCCGGCCTTGCCCAGCAGGCCGGTGCCGCCGGAGAGGTTGCCGACGAGGCCTCCGATGATCCCCTTGAGTCCCTTGCCGTTGAGGACGCTGTCAGCCATCCCGGCGATCTTCGCGGCGCCGGCGATGAACGGGCCGACCCCGGGGATGAACGAGGCAATCTTGCCCAGGGGCCCGTTGAGGATCTTGCTGGCGAACCCAACCGCCTTCTTCACGAAGCCGCCGATCTTCTTGAACGCCTTGCCGATGCCGCCGAGGAAACCCATGGTGACTCCTGGAAAATGAATGAACGACGATGATCAATTCTCGCCGGATGAGAACTGAAGTTGCCTGCCGCGACGCTTCAGCCAACTGGCTGCCAACTCAAGAGTTTTTAGGAGTCCTCAACTTACGGACGCTGTCTTCGAGGTCCGGATCGATCTCTTTGGGCTTCAGCGCCTGGCCGCCCTCCGAAGGCATCGCCACCGGCTGCTTCTTCTTGTCCACGTAGCCGCTGGGCGCCTGACCGGCCTTGATCGCCTCGACGCTGGCCCGAACGTTCGCCTCGATCGCCTCGGCGCTGGGTGGCTCGACCCCCATCTTCCTCAAGTTCGCGTCGCTCACCACCAGGAACGCGGGCTCCGTCCCCGGGTTGTTCAGGTAGTAGCCGACTGTATTGACGAACTGCTCGACGTCCATCTCGAGCTCGGCCGCGATCTTCGCCACGTTCGGGTCGGAGAGGATCTTCGCGCGCAGCTCGGGCGAGACCGGCGGGGGGGCATCGAGCGACTCCACTTCGGTTCCGTCACTCATCGTCCGCCAATTATCGGGGCCTGCCCGCGGCCTGTCGAGCCAGAGGATGAGGATTGGCCGTCAGCTCCGGCCGATACGCGAGTCGTTGACATCCGAGCCAGCGGACCTGTAGAAGCCGCCCGCTTCAAGGGGCGATAGGAGGGCGGATAGCTCAGTCGGTAGAGCGTCGCCCTTACACGGCGAATGTCACAGGTTCGAGCCCTGTTCCGCCCATGCAGTTGCGGTATGAAGGCAGTGTGTCGATGGGGAGTTAGTTCAGCTGGTTAGAACGTCGGCCTGTCACGCCGAAGGTCAGGGGTTCAAGTCCCCTACTCCTCGCAGTGGAAAGAGCCTCCAGGCCCACAAAGCTTGGGGGCTTTTTCTTGCCCGGCGCTCCGGTCGAATTCTGTGCCGCACCAGAGTATGTGCCAGCCGATGGGTACCGGCGCCTTCGACGCACTCTTCAGCAAGCTGGGCCTGGACTCCCTGCCCGCTGACCTGTCGATCGAACGGACGCTGCTCGCCGACCACCGCGCGTTGGCTCCGGCTGCCGCGAGCGAGGCGCCTCCCGTGGCCGCCACGCTCCGAACCCTGGTCTTCGAGGCCCCCCACCGTGAAGGGGAGGCGCCCGAGACCGCTGAGCTGGTTGCGGTGGAGCTGCTTGGAGAAGGGGGGATGGGCCAGGTGCTCCTCGCGCACCAACGCTCGCTGGGCAGGGACGTGGCGGTGAAGATGCTCAAACCCAACGCCGCCAGCGATGCCGCCGCGGCGGCCTTGACCCTTGAGGCGCGGACCACCGGATCTCTCGAACACCCGGGCGTCGTCCCCGTCTATGCCCTCGCCCGCGACAGTGCGGGACTCCCCGCGCTGGTGATGAAGCGCGTCGAAGGCTCGAGCTGGCGAGAGCTGCTGCGCGATGCCAATCACCCTGCTTGGCAGCACGTCGCCAGAAACGACGACCGCCTCTGCGCCAACCTCGAGATCCTGGTCTCGGTCTGCAACGCGATCGCCCACGCCCATCAGCGCGGGGTCTTCATCGGGACCTCAAGCCAGCCAATGTCCTGATTGGCGAGCTGGGAGAGGTCTACGTCGCCGACTGGGGGGTGGCGCTTCAGAGGAGCACCGCGCCGTCGGTCGCTCCGAGGTTGGTCGGCACGCCCGCCTATCTCGCGCCTGAGATGGTGACCGGGGATCCCCTGCTCGCGGATGAGCGTACCGACGTCTTCCTCCTCGGCGCGACGCTCCACGAGGTGATCACTGGCGTCCCGCCGTACCTGGGCGCCAACGTCCGAGAGGCGCTGGAACGCGCGTTCGATTGCGCCGCTCCAAGCTTCCCACCCAGCGTCCCGATCGAGCTCGCTGAGCTCTGCAGAACCGCGATGGCCGCGGACCCCCGAACCCGTTTTCAGACGGTGATCGAGTTTCGCGATGCCTTGCATCTGTTCCTGAACTACCGCGGGGCCTTCGTCCTGGTCGACACCGGCAACGCGCGCCTGGCCGCCGTGGAGCAGCTGTTCGACTCGAACGGCAGCGATGACCCACAGCGGTGGTTCAGCCTGCTCTCCGAGGTTCGCTTTGTCTTTGCGCAGGCGATCGACCGCTTTCCGCTCAACACCGACGCCCAGACCGGGCTCAAGCGAACCCTCGAGCTCGCCCTGCGGCGCGAGCTGCGGCTCGAGAATGTCGGCTCGGCGCGCACGCTGATGGCCGAGCTCGAACGGATGAAGCCTGCCCCGGAGCTGATTGCCCAGCTGCGGCAGCTCGAGTCAAAGGAGGCGCAACGGGCAGCCCACGCGGCGCGGTTGAAGCAACTGATTCATGAGCGCAACCCCGCGGTCTCCGCGCCGCAGCGGACCCGGCTGCTCGTCGGCCTGGTCGGGGCCATCGCGAGCCCCTCGCTGGCCGTCTGGGTCGCCAATCGCCTCGGCTGGTACGAGGCGGCTGGCCGGTGGGGGCCGTTGGCGCCTCCGTCGGTGATGCTGTTCATCTACGTCGTCGCCGTCGCGGTTGGACGACGCAGCCTCCTCGCGACCCGCCTCAACCGTGAGGTGACGTTCTTCGCGGGGGTCAACTTCATCGCCTTGGTGGTCGGCCGGGTGATCGGGATCGCGCTCGACGTCCCGCTGCCTGCCTCGTTGAGCTTCAGTGGGGTGATGTTGGCCGCGTTGACCGCCGCGGTCGGCTTCATCTGGTACCGAGGCCTGCTCTTGTCGGCGGGCCTCTTTCTCCTCGGGGCGATCGGCTGCGCGGCGAGCCCCGGCCACGCGCCCGAGATCTACGCGTTCAGCAATCTCTTCGGGCTGCTCTCTGAGCTCGCGGTGCTCAGGCACTGGATGACCCAGGAAGCCGCCCCCGATTGATGCGACCGCTATCGAGGCGAGGCGTGATGCACGGCCCGGGCCCACGGCGGCTGGCTGAGTGAAACTCCAAGCGCGCTGGGGCATCCTGGCGTTAGAGGCAACCGATGCACTCGACCGTCGACGACACCACCCTCGCCCAGCTCTTCACCGAGGCCCGCACCCACGGGGCATGGCTCGACAAGCCGGTCGACGACCGTCTGCTGCGGCGGGCCTACGAGCTTGCGAGAATGGGGCCGACCGCCAGCAACCTCTCGCCGATGCGGCTGGTGTTCGTGAAGAGCGCGGCGGCGAAGGAGAAGCTCAAGCCCACGCTCGCCCAGGGGAACGTTGAGAAGACGATGCGGGCCCCGGCCACGGCGATCGTCGCCTATGACAGTGAGTTCTGGGTTCAGGGCCCGACGCTGGCCCCCGGCCGCGACGTGAAGTCGCACCTGCTCAAGATGCCCGAGGAGCTGCGGGCGCGCTCGGCGATGCAGAGTCAGCACCTCGAGGCGGGGTACTTCATTCTCGCGTTGCGGGCGCTCGGGCTCGATTGCGGCCCGATGGGCGGCTTCGACGCGCCAAAGGTCGATGAGGCCTTCTTCGCTGGCTCGACCTGGAGATCGACGCTGCTGGTGAACATCGGGTACGGCGACCCCACGCACCTGCGGCCGCGTGCGCCCCGGCTGGACTTCGAAGTGGCCGCCCGGATCGAGTGATTCGCGGCGTCAGTCTGAAGTGACGACGACCCGGAAGTAGCGGTCCGGGGCAGGGCTCCTCGCGTACCAGAAGCCACAGTGGGTCGCGCCCGCCGCCACGCCCGAGATCTCCAGCGCGTTGGAGTTGGCGGCGGTCTGAATCCCGACCAGCGGCGCGTCGCAGACATTCATCACCACTGCGCGAGGCAGGCGGATCTCCACGATTCGTCCGACGCGCACCTGCAGCAGATCCGTCTCGCCACCGTCGAGCAGCCCGCCACCGTCCCATGGGCTCCAGAGCCCCGGAGCCGGCGCACCGGCGTCCACGCCCGCGTCGAGCTCGGCGGGCGGCGCGGCCTCCATCCCCGCGTCCTGGCCGGCGTCGAGTCCTGCCGCCGCGCCGGAGTCGGTCGCCGGCTCGACCAGGGTGGCGACCGAACGCGGGCGCACCCGCGCCTCGCCGGCATCCGCCGGTGCCGGCGCGAGCGCTGCTTCAGCGGCCGGGGCCGGCGCCGTCCCCGCGTCGATCCCCGTCGCCTTGCGATGGCAGGCAAGGAGCAGAAAGACGACCGGGACCCAGCGCACGATCAGACCGGCAGCAGCTGCAGCG
>JAYVRT010000321.1:0-2050 GCA_043776025.1 Archangiaceae bacterium
CTTCTCCAGGTCGAGGTACTGCTTCGCCGCGAGGCGGGCGATGATCTTGATCGGTGGCGGCTTGTCGATCGCCTTGCGCAGCAGGTTGACCTCTTTGTCGTTGGGGTCAGGCGGGATCCACTGCAGCAGCGCGATGATCTCCTCCATCGCGTTGGGGTCGTACTTCTTCCCTTTCTTCTTCTTGTTGAGGCCGGCGTCGATCAACAGCGCCCCTCCCCAGGCGACGTCGCGGTCCACATAGGAGTCGCGGAAGGTGGCCATCACGTCGGTGGTGACGGCGCTGTTGGCCGAGACGACCTCTTCGATGTACCGCTCGCGCAGGGCGGGCAGCGAGAAGAGGAAGCTGTCGACCGGCTTGATGCCTTCGTTCAGGTTGCGCAGCTTGCCGAGGTCGATGATGTGCACCGCGGGGTTGATCGCGGCGGCGAGCTCGAGCCACTCGTCGGGCACCTTCTTCTCGATCAGCACCCGGCGGATCATCGCCAGCAGGTAGGCGGCGGCGGGAAAGTTGGGAGTGCTCAGCTGGTAGTTGACCGCGTCGAGGAGGATCGGGTCGAGCGTGAAGTTCTCGTCGCGCTTGTGGAAGTAGGGGCCTGCCTCGGCGAGCGCGGTGAGCAGGCCGCCCAGCAGCTGAAGGCACGCGGGCTCGTCGGCGCCGGCCCCGGTGTAGAGCGCCTTGCCCAGCCGGGACTTCTTGAAGCGCCGGTCGATGTCCTGCTCCTTGAAGATCGGAGGCTTGCTCCCCGGCAGACCGAAAAAGACCTCTTTCTGGGCGAACGCCGGCAGGGCAAACGCGAGGCAGAGCAAGAAGGCGAGTCGGCGCATCGGGGAGAAACCTAGCACTCAACTCACGACGGATCGCCTCGGCTGGGATTCACCCGGCGCAGAGCTCACCAGGGCCTTTGGGTCAGCAGGCCCGAGGGCGCCTCCTCGGCCGACACCGCGTCAGCGCCCGCCAGGCTCGCGCAGTGCCGGTGGAGCAGCCCGCCGCGCCGCAAGCACACCAGCCACGTGAGCCCGAGCCACGCCAGGGTCCCGCCGATCGCGCCGAGCTGCCGGATCGCCAGGCTCAGAGAAATGGCCAGCGCGGGGACGCCGAGCAGCAGCAAGCCCAGCACCGACGCGCCGAGCCCCACCGGGGAGATCGCCCGGTCGCGGCGCAGCCACCGCACACAGATGCCGATCAGCCAGGGGATCAACACCACCCCCATCACCGCGAGGGTGATCGCCACGTCGCAGGTCAGCCAGCGCGCCGCGGTCGCCCAGGTCCACCCGTCGAGGTCCGCGCGGGTGGGCGAGAAGAAGCGCTGGTAGCCGCTGCCGTCCCAACCGTGCACGAGGATGAAGAACATGCCGAAGTACCCGCCGACCCACTGCAGGTAGGCCGCATAGCGCCGCCCGCTCGCCGCCAGGCCCCGGGCGATCGCGAAGCCGAGCAGGCCCTGGGTGATGTTGGTGATCCCGAACGCCGCGACCAGCCATCCGGGCATCGCATGGGTGCCCAGGTGCATCGTCTCCCAGCTGGGGAAGCACCAGAGGAGGACGAAGCCGCTCGGCGCGAACACCATCGAGAGGAAGAGCAGGGTGTGAAAGCCCTCGCTGCTCTGCAGCGCCTGGGCGATCGATTCGTTCTTCGCGGCGCGATGGGCGCCCGCCAGGCCGAGGCCGGCTCCAATTCCGTAGGACCAGAAGACGTCGACTTGAACCATGGGCCGCTCCTTGTGGGAAATAACGGCAGTGACATATCATTATCGTTATTTGGGATGCAACTCACGCAGGGACCACTGTAGTTACGACCCGATGGCACGGACCAAGACGGAGCTGAAACGGAAGGCGATCCTCGAAGCGGCAGCTCAGGCGTTCGCCGAGCGGGGCTACCACCAGGCGACTGTGGCCGAGGTCGCGTCCCGCGTGGGCATGGGGCTGGGGACGTTTTACCGGTACTTCCGCAACAAGCTCGACGTCTTCAACGCGGTGATCGACGAGGTCCTCGGCGAGGTCGCCCAGGTCGTCGCCGCCGAACAGCCGACCGCGAGCGCGACGCTGGGCG
>JAYVRT010000322.1:0-6598 GCA_043776025.1 Archangiaceae bacterium
CGGCCAGCACACGCGCGTCACGAACGGAACCCCGCGATCTGCGTGGGACGAATCCACGGAACGAGCGCGAGCCGGTACAGCAGCGACAGGCGCAGCTGAGCCCCTTGCGGCTGCAGCGCCTCGAAGTCGTCTTCCGGCCACTGCACCTGGGTCGGCTCGAAGGCCGGCATCACCTGACGCACGGCAGCGACCCTGATCTTCGCGGACGAGCCGATCTACCTGTGCTGGCGCTCAGCTCGCGCTGCCGGTCGGCGATCGCGGTGCCGCTGAGACCTCTGCTACAAGGTCTCAGCGAGCCGGAGCCTCGGGAAGGAGGAAGGCCGCGCGGTGTCGGTGGACGCGGGGGCCTCCGGCTCCGCCAGCGGGAGCTCGATGGTGAACGTGGATCCCCGGCCGACTGTGCTCTCGATCTGAATCGAACCGCCGTGGGCGGTGACGATGCTCTTGCAGACTGGCAGGCCCAGTCCGGTGCCGACTCCGCTGGGCTTGGTGGTGAAGAAGGGCTCGAACAGCCGGGCCCGCACCTCCGGGGGCATGCCGGAGCCCGAGTCCTGAACCGCGATCCGGATCCGATCCTTCGTCGCGGATGCGCTCAGCTTCACCTGGTTCTTCGACGGGTTCCCCGCGGGGATCGCCTGCGCGGCGTTGACCAGCAGATTGAGCACGACCTGCCCAAGCTGGCTTGCATTTCCAATCACGGCCGGGACTTCCTGAAGGTCGATCACCAGGCGTGCGTGCTCGCGCAGCGCTGGGTTCGCGATTCGCGCGGTCGATTGCAGCAGCGACTGGATGTCCACCGGGGCGCGCCCCTCGGTCTGGTGGCTGAGCCCCTTCACGTCAGAGACGATCTGTTTGATGCGTGCGAGGCCCGCCCGGCACTCCTCGATGACTCCGCGGAGCTCCTCGAGATCCGGCGCCGCGATCGGGACGGTGGGGCTGAGCTGCTTGAGCGCGTCGTGGACGAAGCTCAGGTTCGCGGTGACGTAGGCGATCGGGTTGTTGATTTCGTGCGTCACCGTGACCGCGACCTGGCCCAGCGAGGCGAGGCTGACGCGCGCCGCGGGGGCGGACACCAAGTGGTACCGGGTTCACGCGGGGAAGGTCGAAGTGCGCGCATCCATTTCGCCCGAACCCTGAGCCGCTCGCGCCTGCGCGTTCGGGCATGACCGTTGCTCTTCCTCCCGTCGCGGTGAGGGGGAGCCATGGGGCGTGCACAGGTGTTGAGCTTCATCTTGCTCGCGACGGCCGTCACCGCGCTCGCAGCGCCGGTGTGGGTGCCTCCGCCCCCGCTGGCGAACGTGATGGCGTGGATTTCGGCGTCGACCCTGCGGGTGCGCTACGGCATCGAGGTCGAGGACGTGGGCGTGCTCGCGGCGGGGCGGCTGGTAGAGCTGCGCTTCAGGGTGCTGCACCCTGAGAAAGCGCGGCAGCTCTTCGAGCTGAGGCCGGCGCTCAGAGCCGAGAGCGGCGTGTTGCTGACGGCCAGCGAGGCTTGGCGGCGCGCGCGCCCGAAAGCCGATGGCTCGTGCTCGGTGTTCTTTCCGAACGTGGGCGAAGTGATTGTGTGGGCGCGATGAGACGAATGACGCTGGCGGGGTTGGTGCTGGGCCTGGGAACGAGCGTGGGCGAGGCGGCGCTGACGAAGCCCGAGCCGCCGTCGGCGAGCGACGACGTCATCACGGTGGCGGAAGATACCAACTCGCGGGTGTCGAGACCCGGGGTGCTCAAGAATGATCAGCTGCGCTCGATGGGCCCGCTGCGCGCGCTGCTGGTGAGCACCACGGGCGTCACGGCGCGTGGGGCTCGCTCGATGGCGACTACTTCGGCTAGGTTGTCCGGATGCCCATTCGCTCGATGCCCCCCATGACCAACCGAACGCCTGGGCAACCGCGAAACCAAACCCCGCGAAGCCCGCTGAACGGCACCATTCAGGTCGACCACCTGCCCGCTTCGCCCACCGGGTCGTATTACGAAAACGTCAACGTGCAGTTCGGCGGCAAGACGTACCCCGCTGAGCTCGTCTCGGTGCTGCCAAACCCGCGCGGCCTGCCGGTGATGACGATGATCTCTCGCGACACGCGAAACGGTCGTCATACGGTCACGATTGGGCCGAAATCCGCGAGCCCGGCCGCTCCGCAGCTTGACGCGGCCACCCCGAGCGTCGGTCAGCCCGCGGTTCGTAATGGTGGTCGAAGTAACGTCACCGTTGGCGATGCGTTCGACATGGCGTTCTTCGATGCCCGGCTGGTCGCAGACCCTCCCAACGAACGGGAGTTTTCGCTCCTCAAGGAGCGCCTGAACGCGCCGCACCTCCACTGGACCCCATGGACGGACATCGGTTCGGAGCCGACCCTCGAAGCGACGGCGTTCGCGATCGGCGAGAACTTCGCGCTCGCTTCGATTCGGGTGCAGGAACAAGAAGCGGCGGCTCACGGCCAGCGCTTCACCTACCTCGAGGTGAGCGACCCGGAGCGCGCTGCGTACCGCGAGGTGCTCGGCACGATCGCTAAGGGAAATCACGGCTTCGTCAGCGGCGATGACAGCACGTCCCTCCTCAACATCGTCGGTCACGAGCACGACCTGGCACAAAAGTACGGCAACCGATTGAACAAGATTCGTGACCTCTGCCAACTCACGCCTGCGGAATGGAAGCGCACGACGAGCCAAGCCAGACGGACGTATGACAACCCAGACTGGGAGCCCGATCGGTCGCTCGATGTGTACCTGACGGATACGAACAACCAACGGACCGACCGCGAACTCGAGAAGGTCGATGCATTGCTGGGCGCGGTGACGCCAGCGAATCGCAGCGCGCTTATCTCCATTCTCTCGAAGCCGCGCGGGCAGAGTGACCACTTGCCCCCACAGGTCCGGGCTGCGCTGAAGCGCGAGTTCGGAACTCTGGATGGGGTGGAGGTCTCTGCCGCAGAGGACGGACGAGGCTTCCTCGCCCAGCGCATCTTCCGGGAGTCTGCACCCCTGTATGGCAGCGACCTCGATGCGCAATCCATCGAAGAGCTCCACCGCAGTGGGCGGTCTGAATTCGAAACTACCACCAGTGCCGAGCTGCATGTGACCGCGGTCGATGTTGCCGGGAACGTCGTCGCTTCCGCAGGCAAGCCTGAAGACACAGGTGTGCCGTATCGCTGAGCGGTCATCCCTTGTCCCGACATGAACGGTGAGGCTGCGGCGGGCGACCGACGAGTGGGCCGGGTCGGCGCAGCGCGGGGCGAGACGGGCTTCGAGGTGGCTCTCTCACCGGGGAACTACGGCGTCACGTTGAAGAGCCTGGGCGCCGAGGGCTAGTGGCGCACTTCGCTGGCCTGGACGCAGGTCGAGGCCGATGAGGTGGGGGATTTTTAGCTCGACCCATGACGCTCAGACGCTGGGCTCACCCTCGAACACGATGGGCGGCGGCGGGGTTTCCTGCGCGCGCAAGTGGCGGCGTAGGGCGACAGAAGGCAGGTGAAAGTCGACCTCGAGCACGTGCTTGCCGTCGACCGCGATCAGCCGCTGGTACCCTGTCGGGTTCGCCTCCCGGTACTCGAGCCAGAGCAGGCTCTTCGTGACGTGCTTCCGCTTCAGCTCCTGGTGGATGACGCACCACTCCGGCTCTGGTCGGCTCGTCACCGGATGGCCTTCCTGCGGAAACAATCGCCTCCGCAGCGCGTCGTCGTCCTCCAGCTCGGCCGGCAGCGGCCACTCGAGCTTCGCGATCTCGAGCCGGCCGAGGTAGCCCGACACCGTCGCCGGCGACAGCCCGGTGCCCCGCGCGATCGCGCGCCCGCTCAGCTTCATCTCCAGCTTCATCCGAACGACTTCCCGCAGCGTCGACATGGGCACCCTCTCGGCCGTCACTTCCCCTCCTGGTTGGGAGGGGCAGAGGCGGCCATCTGCCCAGCGTCGTCAACGCCCCGAGGCGCTCACGCCGGCTGCTTGCTGCTCAACCGTTCAGCGATCGGCATGCTCCGGAATCGGTGATCGGCATGGATCGGAATCGCCGATCGGCTTCGATCGGAATCAGTGATCGGCATGCCCCGGAATTCGCACCTGCGGGCAAAGGTCGAGGGTCAGTGCATTCCTCGGCGACGCAATGAGCTCGGCTGAGGGTCTTCGAACCGCACCGCCTTGAACGACGAGTCGTCGCCGTCGTGAATGAAGATTCTCCCAGCGAGGGTTCCGTCGGCCTGCAGCTGTGCCCAACCGCGCCCGCTGGCACCGTCACGATCATCAGCGCCCATCCAAGAGAACTCGACCGACGCGCGACCGCCAGCTTCGCCGTACCGGCAATCGAGGCCGCCTTCGATGGCGATGAACCGCAGCGACGCCGAGTGTTTCGCAAGGGTTGATGAATGCCGGGCCCATCAGGTCAATGGCTTCGCGGCCCCAGACTTCCATCTCCACGATGCGCCACCGTCCGGCGAGGGGCACCGGCACTCGATTCCGAGGGAGCTCGGGCGCGAGGACCTCGACGTTCTCGGGCTTCGGCGTCTTCCCGACGTCCCATGCGGAGCCCTGCCAGTGGGTGATGACACCGTTGAGCTCGCACTCGGAGCAGCGCCACTCGAGCTCCGGGTGCCCGCGGTGACGCTCGATGAGGATCACGCCTGGGCACGCTCGCCGTCGTGGACGGCAGCGACACCGAAGCGGAGAACGAATGCGTGCCTCCGGGGCCTCGAGTGACCCCGCGGCAACGATGCTCGCAAGAAACGCGGCGAGCGAGCGACCCTTGACGACGTCCTCAGCGCTCACCGCTGGGCTCAAATGACGGAAGTCGGTGATGAAGGTCTTGGGGCGGGCCATTGGGGCGGAAGGTACGCCAACAAGCTGTTCGGGGATCGTCGTCGAGACGTCAGTGGCTGCCGAGGTCAATCGAGAGGATCTTCACCACTGGGTGCGGGTCCCCCTTCGCGCCCTCGGTGGCGGCGTCGGCATGCTGGTAGTCGATTCTCCCCGCGCCCGAGATTTCGTAGTGAATCGTCTTCGAGTAGCCGGGCCACTTGGGTCCGTTGTGCTTCCCCTTCATGACGCTGCTGGTGCCGACCCTCGGAGGTTGGCCAGGGGTGTGGGCGACGTGGTCCCAGAACTGCTGCGCATTCTCGAGCCCGACGCGCTCGGCGAGCGACTTCCATTCCTTCAGGAACTCGCGATGAACCAGCACCCGATACTTGGGCTTTTGCGCCGGGCCTTCTTTGGGCCGCCGAGCGGAAACATATGGTCGTACGCTCCCGGCGCGGGGTCAGTCTCGCTCAGGGGGACCTACCTCTTCGAAGGAGCCTTCTGGTGAGCCGGGGCTGGTGAGAACCCGCCGGGCCTCCTCGTTTGAAAGGGCGTGAGCGGTGGTCCGCCAATCACGAATGCACCTATCCACTGGATCGATGGAGTCGGTGGCAAGGCACTGAATGAGGGTCTCGAGCAGCTCCCGTCGAAACGCCTGCTGATCGTCGTCATCGAACGCGGCGAGCCAGGCAAAATCACCGAAGTCCGTCACGCGGCGCTCACCCTTGGGGCGGTCGAAAGCAGCCTCCAATGAGACGAACCGCGAGAACTGATCTCGCAGCGCCCGGAGGAGATCGAATCGTCCCTGGGGAAGCAGCACGAGCCCCGTGCCGTCGGTGTCGCGGATCTGAGCGAACCCTGCACGCGCAGCGTCCATCAGCTCCCGCCGCTTTGCCCGCTAGATCACTGGCTTGGTAGATGTGCTCCATGGCGCTGTTTCCTCTTGCTAAGATAATATGCAGCATCCTGATAACGCGCCACTTCGCCGAGATATCGTGTTGTTTAAGGCTCTTGGGGACGGCTGCGAAAGGGCGTTGATTGACCAGTTGCCGGGACGTGATACGAAACCTATACTCGTAGGCGTGATGTTTACGGGTTCGTATCATGGCTGAGACTTCGACCGGCGCAGCCGCGGTCCTGCGTCTTGCCGCCAAAGGTCCCTTTCGGGCTCGGGACCTGGATGAGCTCGGAGTACCCCGAGCGTACCTTCGCCGCCTGATGGAACGAGGCCTGCTCGAGCGGGCGGCACGCGGTCTCTACACTGGCGTCGACGCACCGGTCACCGAGCTCCATTCACTGGTCGAGGTGATCGCCCGCGTTCCGCATGCGACCATCTGCCTGCTCAGCGCACTGCAGGTTCACGAGGTGACCACCGAGGTTCCGCACGCGGTCTGGGTGCTCATCAGGACCCATGCCCACGCCCCAGCGATCTCTTCACCGAGCCTGAAGGTGATTCGGGCTGGCGGCGTCGCACTCACGCACGGGGTCGAGACGCGCGTCGTCGAGGGGCTTTCGATGCGGCTCACCAGTCCGGCCAAGACCGTGGCCGACTGCTTTCGCTACCGTCGGCACGTCGGGCTGGAGGTCGCCCTCGCTGCGCTGCGCGACTATCTGAACCCGTCGCGCAAACGCCAGGCGCAAGACGCCAAGAGGTTCGGAGTTGATGCGCTGGTCGCGGCGGCCCGCGCAGATCGGGTGTACAGCGTGATGCGCCCCTACATCGAGGCCCTCGCGTGACGAAGCCGATGAAGAACATGGGCACCTCAATTCGAACCAGGCTGCTCCAACTCGCCAAGCAACGCGGCGACGACTTCCAGCT
>JAYVRT010000323.1:0-6589 GCA_043776025.1 Archangiaceae bacterium
GTCTGCACCTCGGACTGCGGCGGCACCTGCACCGGCTTCCAGAAGTGCAACACCACCTCGTGCACCTGTGAGTGCCTGCCCACCGCGTCCTGTGCGGTCGGGTACAAGTTCCAGAACACCGGGGGCGTCTGCGGCTGCGTCTGTGACGCGGCGGCGCTCAACTGCGGGGCCACCTACCAGGCGGATCTGGGCACCTGCTCCTGCGTCTGCAAGCCGAGCTGCGGGGGATGCGGTCTGAATGAGACCTGCAACCCGTCGACCTGCAGCTGCGGCGGAGGAGTGAACTGAGGCGCTTGCTTCAGACGTGGAAGACCAGCGCGGTTCGCTGGTCGACCAGGGCCCGGTAGCTCTTGTTGGCCTCGCGGAGCAGATCCTCGCTCGACCGGATCTGCTCCGAGGGGAAGACCGCGCCACCGAAGCGGATGTGGGGATCCACCAGGCCCGAGGGCCCCTCCGCGCCGACGCCACGGACGATCTGCACCAGCCGATCGGCGGCGATCTTCGCGCCGGCCAGATCGGTCTCCGGCAGCAGCACCACGAACTCGTCGCTGTCGACCCGGAAGAGCCGATCGGCCCCGCGGAGCGTGCCGCGGATCTCCTGGGCGATGCGGGCGACGAACTGATCGCAGCGATCGCGGCCGAGCGCGTAGCGCAGCCCCTTGTAGTCGTCGAAGCCGAACATCAGCGCCGCCGCGGGGCGCCCGTAGCGGCGGCTGCGGGCCAGCTCGCTGTCGAGGCTCGCCTTCAGTTGGGAATAGGTGCCGGCCCCGGTGAGCGGGTCGAGCGCCCGCAGGTGGGCCAGCTCTTCCTCCGCGGCCATCAGCCGGCGGCGGTATTCGCGCACCATCAGCGCCGAGTTCATTCGCGTCTGGAGCTCGACGAGCTTGAAGGGCTTGGTGACGTAGTCGTCGGCGCCCAGTTCCATCCCCTTGATCTTGCCGTCCATGTCCCCCATCGCGGTGAGGAGGATGATCGGCAGGTCGGACCACGCGGTGTTCTCCCGCACCGTGCGCAGCACCGAGAACCCGTCGCGGCGGGGCATCATCAGGTCGAGCAGCACCAGGTCCGGGCGGCCGTCGGCGATGCGATCGAGCCCCACCTGGCCGTCTTCGGCGGTGGTGACCCGGTAGCCGGTGGACTCGCAGAGGTCCTTGAGCAGCGTGCGCGTGTGATCGTCGTCATCGACGACCAGCACGTGCTTGCTGTCCTTGGCCAGCGAGCTCACGCGTAGTCTCCGCGCGCCTTGCTCTCGAAGCGGGTGAACTCGGAAAGGAAGATCAGGTCGATGCTGCCGACGGGGCCGTTGCGCTGCTTGGCGATGATCAGCTCGACGGGGATGGTGGTCTTGAAGCTGTCGCCCCCGCCTCCGCCGCCGCCCTCGCCGTCTTCGCCCTCGTCGTCGCGGTGGATGAACATCACCACGTCGGCGTCCTGCTCGATCGCGCCCGACTCACGCAGGTCGGAGAGCATCGGCTTGCCGCCCTTGCGCTCCTCCACTTTGCGGTTCAGCTGGGACAGCGCCATCACCGGCACCATCAATTCCTTCGCCAGCTGCTTCAGCGCGCGGCTGATCTCCGAGACCTCGAGCTGGCGGCTCTCGACCTTGCCCTTTTGGTGCATCAGCTGCAGGTAGTCGACGACGATCAGGCCGAGGTCGGGTTCCTTCTGCTTCAGCCGGCGGGCCTTGGCGCGCAGGTCGAACGAGGACAGCGCGCCCGAGTCGTCGATGTAGAGCTTGAGCTGGTAGAGCTCGGCGGCGGTCTCGGTGATCCGTTCCATGTCGAGCTGCGACAGCCGCCCGCCGCGCAGCTTCTTCATGTCCACCCGGGCGGCGGTGGCGAGCAGCCGGGTGACCAGCTGCACCGACGGCATCTCGAGCGAGAAGACGGCGATCGCCTTGCCCTCTTTGCGCGCGGCGTGGAGCGCGATGTTCATCGCCAGCGACGTCTTTCCGATGCCGGGGCGGGCCGCGAGGATGATCAGCTCACCCGCATGAAGGCCGGTGAGCTGCTGGTCGAGGTCGACGAACCCGGTGGAGAGCCCGGTGATCCCGCTGGCGCTCGACTTCATCTTCTCCAGCAGCGTCAGGGCCGGGTCCATCAGCTCGCCGATGCCCACCAGCTCGCCGACGCGCTTCTTCTCGGCGATGTTGAAGACCTTGCGCTCCGACTCGTCGAGCAGCTCCTCGACCCGGCCGGTCTCCGACGACGCCAGCTCGAGGATCTCGCGGCCGACGGTGGCGAGCGAGCGGCGCACCGCGCGATCCTTGATGATCGTCGCGTACTCCACCGCGTTGTGGCCGAAGGGCACCGCCTGGTCGAGCTGGGCGAGGTAGGCGGTGCCGCCCGCCGAGCCGAGCTGCCCGCGTTCTTTGAGCTCCTCGGCGAGGGTGAGCGGGTCGACCTTCACCTGGCGGCCGTCGAGCGCCACCATCGCGGCGAAGATCTGCGAGTGCCCCTGGTGGGCGAAGTCGTCGGCGATGACGATCTCCGCGACGTTGGTCAGCACCTCGTTGTTGCCGACGATCGCTCCGAGCACGGCGCGCTCGGCGGCCAGGTCTTCGAACTGCCGGGTGACGGCTGGCTGCACGGGCGAACCTCCGGGCGAAAAAAGAGCGCTCCCCTGCTTTTGACAGGGAGCGCCCGGATTTTTCAACTTGACGAAGAAACTTAGGCGGCCTCTCCGACGACCTCGACCTTGATCTTCGCCGCGACCTCGCGGTGGAGACGGATCTCGATCTCGAAGGTGCCCACCGAACGGATCGGCTCGGGCAGGTGGATCAGCCGGCGATCCAGCTTGTGCCCCGCCGCGGCCAGGGCCTCGGCGACGTCGAGCGCGGTCACCGAGCCGAAGAGCTTGTCCTGCTCTCCGACCTTGCGCACGATCTTCACCGCGACGGCTTCCAGCTTCTTCGCCTGCTCGACCGCGCCGCCCTTCATCTTCTGCTGGCGCAGCTCGATCACCTGCTTCTCGTGGTCCAGCTGGCGGACGTTCGCCGCGTTCGCCAGCATGCCGAGGTTGCGGGGCAGCAGGTAGTTGCGGGCGTAGCCGTCCTTGACGGTGACCAGCTCCCCGGACTTGCCAAGGTTGTAGACGTCTTCTCTGAGGATCAGTTTCATGGTGGCCTCTTAGCCCTGCAGAACTAGGTAGGGGATCAAGGCCAGGCCGCGGGCCTGCTTGATCGACTTGGCGACCTGCCGCTGGTGCTTGGCGCAGTTGCCCGAGATCCGCCGGGGGATGATCTTGCCGCGCTCGGTGACGAAGTACTTCAGCGCCGGTTGGTCCTTGAAGTCGACCTTGGCGTTCTTGTCGGCGCAGTACCGGCAGACCTTGCGGCGCCCGAACGCGCGACCGCCGCGCTCGTCGGCGTCCTTGCCGTTGCCGCGCTCGCCGCGATCGTCCTTGTCGCCACGGCCGCCACTCTTGCTCTCAGTTCTCTCGCGCATGACTTACTCGTCTCCCTGGTCGTCGAAGCCGCCATCGAAGCCGCCTTCGTCGCCGCGGAACGAGTCCCGTTCGGCGCCGCCCAGCGGCTTGTTGTCATCGACGTCGCCGGCGAGCTTCACGTCCTCGAGCACCGGACGGGTCTCGGGGTCGATCTCGTCGGTGCCGGTCACCCGCTTCGACATGTAGCGGCTGACCTCATCGAGGTTCTTCAGGTTTCGCTCCACTTCGCCGACCAGGCCCGACTGGCCCAGGTAGCTGGCGTGGATGTAGATCGCGCGGGGCTGCTTGGCGATCGGGTACATCGTCTTCTTCTTGCCCCAGATCGTGAACCGCAGGAGCTTGCCGCCCTCGCGATTGACGATCATCCGGACGCGCTCCTTGAGCTTGTCCACGTTGTCGTCGGTCAGGTCCGGTTTCAGGAGGAAGACCGTCTCGTATTCCCGCAGCATCTTGGCCGCGGTGCTCGTTGCTTCTGCCATGTGTTTCTCTCCCCATGGGGTATGCCCTCGGGCGACGTGCCCGGGAGCGGGGAAACGGTTTGCTGGGTAGCTAAAACCGGGGGTGGGAAACCGCGCGCCCACCAAACCCTCGCGCTTGCTGCGGCGGGCCTCTTATGGGAGTGGCCAAGCTTCCGTCAAGCGTGGTATCCGCCCGGCGCTCCCCGCGCACCCCAGACGGTTAAGTCTTAGGAGAACGCAGCCGATGCGGCCTTTGTACCTGTCGTCGCTGTTGCCCTTGTTGTTTGCCGTGCCCGCTCTCGGGCAAGACGTCGACGCCGGGCCTGCGAAGGTCGAGCCCCGCTCCGCGAACCCGGCGGGCGCCGATGACCCGGCCGAGGTGGCCCGCAACAGCGGACTGCCGGCCACCGGCGACGCCGAAGCCGACGGTGGCGAGGTCGTCTCCCCGATGGCGCTCAACGCGCCGGACGCTGGGGTGCTGGTCAACCCCGACGACGAGGTCACCGGCCGCATCGGCGCCTCGGCGCGCGTCTCGTACCAGCACGCCAGCAGCTTCCCGCTCGACGATCTGGGCAAGACCCTGCGGCCGCACCCCTTCGAGACCCGGCTGCGGGTCAACCCCGAGGTCCACTTCAAGGGCTTCGGCTTCGTCGCCGAGGCGGACACCGCCACCGGTGCGCTGGTGGGCATCCCCGACGAGACGGTGGTCAACCAGCGGGTGCCGCACCCGGCTTTCTCCGCGCTCGACCTGCGCCAGCTGTTCGTCGAGTACAAGTGGAAGACCGGCGTCTTCCGCGTCGGGCAGCAGCTGTCGCAGTGGGGCCTTGGGATCCTCGCCAACGGGGGCAACAAGGACGCCGATGCGGGCGAGTTCGGCCAGCAGCACTTCGGCAGCCTCACCTACCGTGCGATGGTCGCGGGTCGGCCGCTGTATTCGCTGGGCGGCGCCTTCCGGGCCTTCGAGCCGGTGCTCGCGGCGGACCTGGTGGTGCGTGACGGCACGGCGGAGTTCGCCCGGGGCGACCGCGCGTTCCAGGGCGTGCTCGCGCTGCGCTTCGCGGTGGATCCCGACCACAACATCGGGGTCTACGCCGTCTACCGCAATCAGCGGGCGGTGGGCGTCACCGACAACGGCCGGGCGACCGACGTCTTCGTCGTCGACGTCGCGGGCAAGTGGGCCTTCGCGCGGACCCCCACCGACGTCGTCACCCTCGGCTTCGAGGTCGCGGGGATCACCGGCACCACCACCCAGGGCCGCAACGAGAACAACCCGCAGTTCAACGTTCGACAGTTCGGCGCGGCGGTCAAGACGTCGCATCGGTATGGCCGGCTCCAGGGCTACATCGACTGGGGCTACGCCTCGGGCGATCAGAACCCGGGCGACGACCGGGTCGAGAACTTCCGCTTCGACCGCGACTATAAGGTCGGGTTGATCCTCTTCGACGAGGTGATCGGTTACCAGTCGGCGCGCTCGGCCTTCCGCGCGGCGGACCCGACGCTGCTCGGCCAGGCGCCCGAGGGCGTGGACCTGGCTCCGACCGGCGGCGCCGTCACCTCGGCGACGTACATCTACCCGCGGGTGCGCTTCGGGATCAAAGAGTGGCTCGACGTCTACGGCGGCCCGCTCTTCGCGTGGTCGACGGCGAAGCTCACCGACCCGTTCAACAGCCGCATCGGTGGCGGAACGGCGATCAACTACCTCGGCGCTTCGCCGGGCGGCTACCTCGGCACCGAGCTCGACCTCGGGCTCCAGGCGCGTTGGCACCCGATCACGATGATCCTCGTCACGGGTACGCTCGAGGCCGGGTTGCTGCTGCCCGGTGATGCGTTCACGATGGGGTCGGGCGGGGTGATGGGGCCGATCGGCATGGGGCGGCTGCGGCTCGCGGTCAGTCTCTAGGAAGTCGAAGCAGTGAAAAAGCAGAAGGAGAGGAACATGAAGCGCTTGTCGATCGTGCTGTGCGCCGCGGTGGCGGTTGGGTGCAGCTCACCGGAAGGGAAGGGACTTCGCGAGACGCCGCTGGGCACGGGGGCGATGGTGAAGTTCGACATGTTCCACCGGCCGCTGCCGGACATCCCCCTGCCCAACGACATGGCGACCCGCTTCGACAGCAGCTCGCCGACGAAGCGCCGGGTCAACGCCAGCCTGACCGCGACCACCGACTGGGAGCAGACGACCCGCGCCGACATCGACGCCCTCGACGGCTGGAGCACCTACGGCGCGATCACCGTCGGCTTCGACAAGCCGTTGGACGTGGAGTCGATCTACTCGCGGCACGTCGGCGACGACTACGACCCGCGCGACGACGCGGTCTACGTGATCGACATCACCCCCGACTCGCCCGACTTCTGCCAGGCGGTGCCGCTGGACATGGGCGAGGGCAACTTTCCGCTGACGCTCGAGCGCCGCGACTACTTCCCCAACGACTTCCACAACGTCTCGCAGCAGCTGGTCTTCGAGGAGAACGAAGAGGATCGCAACGGCAACGGCAAGCTCGACCTGGGTGAAGACCTGGACATGGACGGCGTGCTCGACCACCCGAACTACCGCCACCCCGACTCGAGCCCGTTCGACGTGATGAACTTCTACGAGCGCGAGACGAACACGCTGATCATGAAGCCGGTGATGCCGATGCGGGAGAACACCACCTACGCGGCGGTGATCACCCGGCGGCTGCTCGACG
>JAYVRT010000324.1:0-6581 GCA_043776025.1 Archangiaceae bacterium
CGTGAGAAAGATCATCCGCCCCCTTTACCGCCCGAGCGATTGCGAAAGCCACTGTGCTGCCCGTTCGATCACCGCCCTCTCGTGGCGGCCGTAAGTGTGCCCCGCCCCGGCGATCACCTCGATCGTCACGTTGGGCCGACCGGCGAGCAGGCGTCGGAGCACCGCGGGCGGGCCCAGCGCGTCGTCGGCGCCCTGGAGGATCAGCGTCGGGCAGGTCAGCGCCTTGAGCGCTGCTTCGTCCAGCGGCCGGGGCAGGCCGGGTGGGCGAATCGGGTAGCCGAGCACCACCAGCGCCCGCGGCGGCGCAAGGACCGCCAGCCGGGTGCAGACGCGCCCGCCAAAGCTGCGGCCGATCAACACCTCGGACCCGTCGGCGGCGCGCCGCAGTTGATCCACCTCGGCCTGGAGCCCGGGCTTCGGGCGCGCGCGCTTCAAGGTGATCGCCTGGGCAGTGATGCCGACCTTCTTCAGCTCGGCCTTGAGCCGCACCAACAGCGGCTGGCGCGCGCTGCCATTGAAGCCGGGGACGAGGGTGGCGCGGATCACGCGCGCGGCTGGAGCATCCGCGCCAGCGCCCCAGGCCCCTTCTTCTGAAACGAGAACAGCAGCCGTTCGCGGAACTTCTTCAGCTCGTCGTACTTCAGGTCGACGAAGCGCCCGTGCGCCACCGGGTCGCGCAGCGTCTGTTTCGTCCAGAGCACGAACTCCGCCAGCTCGGCGTAGAACTCGCGCGGCGCGGCGTAGGTCTCGAGGAGGAAGCGGCGGAAGGGCTCGAGGTAGGACTCGTCGAGCTTCTCCAGCACCCGGCCGACCTCACCCAGCGACGGCGCCCGGCCGGCGCGGTCGTCGTCGAACGCCTCGACGAAGTGATCGTAGTACTCGACCCGCCGCCCCCGGCGCTCGCTGGTGGCTCCCTCGAGGAACGCCTTTCGGCGGCCCGTCTGGTTGAGCCAGGCGTTGAAGCGCTGGACGTAGAGCATGAACAAGGCCCGCTCGAGCGCGCCGGAGAACAGCAGCGCCACGCTCGCCGCCGGCAGCGAGGTCGAGTTGAGGGCCTGCTGGAAGGTGCGCTCGGCGACCTGGAAGGCCGGCAGCAGCTCGACGGGACACTGGTCCCGCACGCCCTCGAGCGCGAGCTGCAGATTCGCCTCGGCCTTGGCGTGGACGTCGAGCTCCCGCGCCTCGAGCTCCTGGCGCAGCTGACGGCGCTGTTCTTCCACGGCGCGGGCGGCGACTGCCTCCACCTCGGCGCGGGCCTGCTCTGCCTGGGCGGTGACCACCTTGTGCTCGGCCTTGAGCCGCTGCAGCTCCTTGCGCATCGCCTCGAGCTCGCCTTCGCGGCTGACGAACCGGCGCTTCATCGCCTCGGTCTCGGCGTTGGCGGCCTCGATCCGCGCCTGGGCCGAGGCCTCGAGCGACGTCTTCCAGGCGATCTTCCGAGCGGTGAGGATCAGCGCCTGGCGCGCCTCGGGATCCTCCGGGTCGAGCTCCTGCGCCTGCCGGAAGTGCTTCTCCGCGCCGAGGAAGTCGCTCTCCTCCGCGCAGAGGTGGCCGAGGTCGACGTGGACGCGCGGTCCGAGCCGGCCGGTGGCGAACTCGGGCATCGCGGCCGCCGCTTCCAGCGCCTGGCGCGCTTCGGCGGGCCGGCCGAGGATCCGCAGCGCCCTGCCCTTCACCGCCAGCACCTCGTAGTCATGCCCGGGGAAGTGAACCCCCGGCGCGGTCGACGCGGCCTCGAGGTGCTTCAGCGCCTCCTCTGCCTTGCCGTGCAGCAGGCCAATCTGCGCGAAGAGGAGCCGATCTTCCGCGGTCGGCGTCTGCTGGAGACGCCGGGAAGTCAGCGTGTCCGACAGCTCGGTCTCGCCGGCGTGCGCGGCCGCGAGCGCCATGTGGCCCAGCTGCTCTGGATCCAGCTGTCCGTCTTTCTCCAGCTGCTTCCAGCGCGCCAGCGCTCCGGCGAAATCGCCGAGGAACAGGCGACAGTCGGCCCGCACCGCGCGCGCCCCTTTGAGCAGCTCACCGGTCTCGGACGCCTCGACCGCGGCCGCGAGGGCATCGGCCTCCGCGTACTTTCCGCGGCGGCCCTTGAGCATCGCCATCATCAGCCGGGCGTCGCCGCCCCCGCCGAGTGTCAGCGCGTTGGTGAGCACCGCCTCGGCGTCGTCCTCGCGCCCGGCGTTCATCAGCACCAGCCCCAGCTGCGACAGGTAGCCGGGATCGCGCCCGAGCCGGGTGCGCACCTTCTCCAGCAGCTTCAGGCCTTCTTCGAGCCGGCCGCCGCGCGCGAGCAGCCCCCCCAACGACGCCTCGAGCACCGGGCTCGGCGCCTTCTTCAGGCCAGCGCGGTAGGCGGCCTCGCCCTCGGCGAGCTTGCCCAGCCGCTCGTAACACTCCCCGAGGATCTCCCAGGTCGCGGACTCCTTGAGCGACGACTCCTCCGCCACCTGCCGCGCGAGGGCGATCGCCTTCTCCCACTCGCCGCGCCGCCGATGCAGGTCGGCCTGCTCCAGCAGCGCGCGCGCCCGTCGGGGTTTCAGCGTCTGGGCCACGAGCGGTTGAACGTAGACCCGCGCCTGCATCGTCCCAAACAGATTGTTCGAGCTACCCTCGTGCGCATGCGCCACCCGCTCTGGCTGATCGTCCTCACCCTCCCAATCTCCTGCACGTGTAAGTCCGATCCTTCGAAGGCGGAGCTCGCCGCGAAGGTCGCCACCCTCAAGGTCGGCGAAGAGAAGTCGATGGGCGACGGCGTCTTCATGACGATGCACCATTCGCAGGTGGCCGCGCCGCTGGGCGACGGCTGGCACCTGGCGACCTCGACCGAGGGAGCTTTCACCATCGAGCTGCCGATGCCGTTCAACGACTTCCGGGTGCGGACCGAGACCGACGACAAGGTCGAGCTGCGAACCCACGTGCTCGGCGCCAAGTCCGCCGGCCTGCTCGCCTTCAGCGCCAGCTGCTTCGTCCGCAAAGACGGCAAGCTCAACGCCGCGGGCCGCGCTCCCGCCGCGGAGAAGACCGAGTCGATGGGGACGCCACCGACGGCGTGGAAGCGCAACGTCGAGTTCGACGACGAGGCCTGCGTGCTGATCGTCGAGGCCCAGGGCTCCGACCCGCTGCCTCCACAAGCCGAGCGCAACCGCTTCCTTCAGTCGCTGAAGCGGACGGGCAAGCCGGTTTGGTGATCGAGCGCCACGTGCCCTCAAGCGGATCCGAAGAGCGAGCGCGGGTCGAGCGAGGCGAACAGTCCGTTGCATGCCTCACGCGCCGCGAGCGCTGCCGCGTCGATTGTCCCGTGCTCGAGCTGTGCCGCCAGTGCGCGGAACGCCTGGAGGTGATCGTCCACCCGCTGCGTCGCGTAGCCAGCGTTGGTCTTCGCTTCGATCAAGAACGGCCAGTCGGAGGCCTGGGCCAACAGCAGCTCCCGCGCCGCCTGCGTCAGCGCCCGATCCGCGAGCGCATCGCCAGAAGGCCGCGCCGCCAGCCTCGACATCCGCTCTGCCGCCCGGTGCAGGTGCGGCCAGAGCCACGCGTTCGATTCGTCGAGCCAGACCGCCGAGTAGCCGCCGCGCCCCCAGCTCGACGCCGGCAACTGCAGTCGCTCCCGCGGAGGGTGCAGGTTCAAATGCTCCGAGCCGGTCGCCAGCCGCAGCGTCTTGCTCTGCACCGCCTGGCGAAGCACCTCTTCGAGGAACTGCGGCCCCTCGAACCACCAGTGGCCGAACAGCTCGGCGTCATAGGGCGCGACGATCAATTCGCCGCCGGTCCGCTCGCGGGCGGCGACGAAGTGCCGGGCGTGCTCCCGGGCCCGTGCGTGCGCGGCCTCGGGGCTCCACGGCCCATCGCCCGGCACCTTGAGCACCCGGCGTCCGTTCACCCGGTGATGGAAGTCGAGGTACGCCTTGTCGCCGGGGTAGCCGGTCTGCTTGCTCCACACCTGCTCGCTCGCCGCCGGATCGCGGGCGAACGCGGCGACGCCGTGCCCCGAAGAGACCGCCGCGTGGGTCCCGAGCTTGGCCGCCTTGAGCGCGTGGCTGTCGACGAAGAAATAGCCGGGCCCCGCTTCGGCGAGCCACTGCTCCGCGCCCGGCGTGTAGCCGCACTCGGCGAGCCACATCCCCATCGGCGGTGCGCCCCAGGCTTGCTGGTGTGCTCGCGCCGCGAGCTCGACCTGCGCCTTCGCCGCCACTGGCACCGTGGCCAACAGCGGCAGGTAGCCGTGGGTCGCGGTCGAGCAGATCCGCTCCACCTGGTAAAGCGCCCGGAAGCCGGCGACCAGATCCCGCCGGGGCTCGTTCAGCCGCGCGAGGTGGAACGCGGCAGCCTCGGCGTAGGGCGGCCCGACCTGCTCCCACGCCGACTTCTCGCCCTCGACGTACCTTGCGAGGGCCGGTGCAAACGCCGGCGAGGCCCACATCGCCGCCAGCGTCGGCGAGACGCTCAAGGTGATCCGGAACGGCACCGCCTCGGCATCGAGGCGCTCCAGCATCTGCAGCAGCGGTTGGTAGCAATCGACGCTGGCCTCGAGCACCCATCGCGCGGCGGCGTCGTGCTCGTCTTCCAGGTGTCCCCACGGCAGGTGGGCGTGCAGCGCGACCAGCAGGTCGGTCATACCGCGCTCGACCCAGCGGTCACCCCGCTCGAGCCGACGCCGCTGCCGTTGCCTCGCGCTTCGAGGGTCAACCACCCGCTCGCGCCCAGCACCTTCTCGCCGCGCCGCACCTCGACCTTGAGCGCGACGCTGCCCGGCAGCTGCCCGACGAAGGCGCCGCCCTGCGCGTTCCCGACCGCGAACGACTGCAGCGTCGCTCCGGCCTGGTTGACGACGTGCCCTTGCGCGGAGCCCAGCTCGAAGCGCGCCTTGGAGAAGTCCCACGCGGCGTAGACCGTCTGGGGATCCCGGGCGAAGGTGAGCACCCGATCGTCCTCGTACGGCTCGGCCGGCTTCGGCGGCGCGGCGAAGAAGTCACTGAGCACCGGGGGCGCCTCGACGGCGGTGATCTTCGGCAGCGGCGCGTGCCCGGTCCAGATCACCGGCTCCGGAGGCAGCTCCTTCACGACCGGGGCGATCGCCGCCGGAGCAGGCGGTGCCGGAGGCGCCGCGGCCTTCGGAGCCCGCCGGGCGCGCCTGGCCTCGTCGGCTTCGAGCGCGTCGATCAGCTCCTGCCGCGTCTTCAACTCCCCCGCGCGTCCCGCAAGCCGTTGTTGCGCCAACACCACCAGCTCCTTCAGGCTCAAGCTCTGGATCGACACCCCGCCAACTGACACCCGCCCGGGAAACCGGTCAACGGGTAACTCTTTCCTCACTCGGGAAGGGCCGGCCCCCCTGAAGCGCGTCCCCCTGGAGCGGTAAGCTGCCCTCTGATGGGCCTTCCTCCGCACTCCATTCAGACGTTCGCCCGCGCCCTGGTGCTGAGCATCGTCGGAGGGTGCTTCGGGTGCGGTGGCCCCACCGACGGCACCCACCTGTTGGCGAAGGCATTTCCGCCCGCGATGACCACCGGGCGAGTGGGGCACAGCGCGACGCTGCTGCCCAGCGGCAAGGTCCTGGTGGCAGGCGGAGAAGGCACCGGCGAGCTGTCCTGCGAGCTCTACGACCCCGCGACCAACACCTGGGCGAAGGGAGGCGCGCTGAACGCCGCTCGGTCCCTTCACACCGCGACGCTGCTCCCCAACGGCCAGGTGCTGGTCGCCGGGGGGAGCGTCAGCCTCGCGACGGCCGAGCTGTACGACCCAGCCACCAACGGCTGGACAGCCACCGGTTCGATGGCAGCCGGGCGCTATTCCCACTCCGCCACGCTCTTGCCCACAGGGAAGGTGCTGGTCGCGGCCGGCGCCAACGCCGGCACGTTGAGCTCGGCGGAGCTGTACGAGCCCTCCGACGGCACCTGGTCAAGCGCGGGGACGCTCGCGGCTTCCCGCTATCACCACGACGCCGTCCTGCTGGCGACGGGTTCGGTGCTGGTGGTTGGAGGGGGCAACGGTCCCTCGGCGGTGTTGGCGGCTGAGCTCTACGAGAGCACCGCAAATTCCTGGGCGCCGGCAGGCGAGCTTGCCGTCGGGCGCGAGTTCCAGACGACGACCGCGCTGCCCGACGGCAAGGTCGTCGTCGTCGGCGGCAAGTTGGGCGGGGTCTTCAGCTCGGCCGAATCCTACGACCCGGCGAGTAACAGCTGGACCCCGACGACGCCGATGGGCACCCGGCGAACCAACCACACCGGGACGCTGCTGCTGGGCGGCAAGGTGCTTGCAGCGGGAGGGTGGAACGGCTCTGGCGTCGGCGGCGCGGAGCAGTACGAGCCAGACGCGGGCACCTGGGCCTCCGCGGGCTCGATGCGCGCTCCACGCTGGGACCACACGGCCACGCGGCTCGCGGACGGAAGGGTGTTGGTGGTCGGTGGGAGGGGCAACGACGGTTACCCGCTGGCTTCAGCCGAGCTGTACGACCCGACGGCTGCGACCAACAGGTGGAGCGCCACCGGCACGGGGGGGTGTGCAAGCGTGGACGGCTCCCTCTGGGCCGTCGCGGCCCTGACCGCGCTCGCGATGCTCCGCCGCCGACGTTCATGGGCTTGACTGCT
>JAYVRT010000325.1:0-2041 GCA_043776025.1 Archangiaceae bacterium
CCGCACCGCCACTCGCCGGAGGCGGTGCTGCTGACCCAGCCGACGCCGCACCGCGACTCGCCGGAGGCAGTGGTGATGACCGGCGCCACCGCGCACCGCCACTCGCCCGAGGTGGTCGCCGACCTCGCCGATTCCCGCGCCGTCGCCCACCCGCTGTCTCCCGAGGTCGTCGAGGTCCGTCCGATCTCCGAGCGCCGGCCGCTGGTGGTCGAGGTGGTCGAGCCTGAAGACGCCGCCTCGACCCCGATGGGCGATCGCGAGATCTCGCCCGACGCCCGAGCCTCGAACCCGGTGCTCGCGCTCGGCGTCGCCCGGGAGTTCTTCTCCGGCGGCATCGCCCGCCCGCTCGCCGGCGCCGCGCGGGGCCTCTTCCAGGCGGCCCGCACCGCGATCGGCCTGGGAGGCGGCACCGAGCTCGACGTCTGGGGCAAGGACGTCGGGCTGACGAAGAACCTCGAGCCGCTCTCGGACTTCCTCTACTCGCGCTACTTCCGGGTCACCGTCGAAGGCGCGGATCACGTGCCCGCGGGGGCGAGCCTGCTGATCGCCAACCACTCCGGGGCGTTGCCGCTCGACGGGCCGATGCTCTACCTGGCGCTGCAGCGGGAGCGCGCCGATCTGCCCGAACTGCGCTGGCTCGTCGAAGACCAGGTGTTCCATGCGCCCTTCGTCGGGGTGCTCGCCAACCGCCTCGGCGCGGTGCGGGCGAACCCGGAGAACGCGACCCGCCTGCTCGAGGAAAAACGCCCGGTCGCCGTCTTCCCCGAGGGGATCCACGGGCTGAGCAAGCCTTTCTCGGAGCGCTACCAGCTCAAGCGCTTCGGCCGGGGCGGCTACGTGAAGCTCGCGGTGCGGCTCAACGTGCCGATCGTCCCGGTGGCGATCGTCGGCGCCGAGGAGTCGATGCCCCTGCTGGCGCGCCTGCCGGGCCCGTTCGGGCTGCCCTACCTGCCGATCACCCCGCCCCCGCTGCCAGCGAAGTGGCAGATCCGCTTCGGGCCGCCGATCGATCTGTCCGACGCCCCGGACAACGCCGAGGAAGATCTCGCCTGGGTGGCGCGGACCAACGATCGCACCCGCACCACGATCGAAGGGATGCTGACGGCGATGCTCCGGGCACGGACCAGCGTCTTCTAACTCTTCGGTTAGGCGCAGACCTTGTTCCGGCCCGATTCCTTGGCCTCGTACAGCCGCGAGTCGGCCAGGCGGATCAGATCGGTCGCGTCGGCGAGATCGGCGGTGAGCGCGGCGACGCCGGCCGACACCGTCACCGGGATCGCTGTCTTGTCGAACTCGAACTTGGTCTTCTCAATCAGCTTCCGGGCCTTCTCCGCGAGCGAGATCGCGCCCTTCAAATCGACCTCGGGCAGCAGCAGCCCGAACTCCTCTCCGCCGTAGCGGGCGACGATGTCCTCGCGGCGGACCCGGGTCTTCAAGGACGAGGCGACGTGCTTGAGCACGTGATCGCCCGCGAGGTGCCCGTGGGTGTCGTTGATCGTCTTGAAGAAGTCGATGTCGAGCAGCACCAGCGACAGCGCCCGGCCGTACCGGTTGCACCTCGACAGCTCGCGCTCGAGCGTCTCCTCGAAGTAGCGCCGGTTGAACACCTGCGTCAGCCCGTCGACGGTGGTCAGCCGGTAGATCTCGTCGTGGTACGCCGCCTCGATGTTCCCCCCGGCGATGAACTTGAAGATCGTCCGCCCGATCTTCACCAGGTCGCCGTTGCGCAGGTTGTACTCCCCTTCCACCAGGTCGTCGTTGACGTACGAGCCGTTGGTCGAGCCGAGATCCTGCACCGTCACCCGGCCGTCGCGGTTGAAGACCTTGGCGTGGCTGCGGCTGATCGCTTCCTGGTCGATCTGAATGTCGGCCTTCGATGACCTGCCGATCACCGTCGACGACTTGAGCAGGTCGAACTTCCGGCCCAGATCGAGCCCGTGGATCACCACCAGCGCCGCGTCGCGGGTGACCGGGCGATCCGAGATCTTGGAGATCACCGTGACGACGGTCTTGGTCTTCCCCATTGGCAAAATCGTAGCAC
>JAYVRT010000326.1:0-6571 GCA_043776025.1 Archangiaceae bacterium
CCCGGGAGGAATGTTCATTCGTTCCCGGGCTCAGGTTGGTCGCGTACTGCTCGACGAACTCGTCGAGGCCCTTGTGGGCGAGCTTGACGAGCAGACTGATGGACTTGCGATCGGTGCTGGCGCGGCGCTCTATCAAGGGACGGGGAGTATCCGCTGCGCGGCCCTCACCGGCGATGGCAAACATGATCACCCCGGGAATTGTTGCTAGCCTCGCTGTCCGACGATGAGACAACGCGCGCGCGCAGGCTTCACGCTGATCGAAATCCTGCTGGTGGTGGCGATCATCGGGATCCTCGCGGCGGTGGCGATTCCGAACCTGATGCAGCAGCAGCGCCGGACGAAGACGGCCCAGCGAAGCATGCAGACGCGCCTGGTCGAGAGCGCCGCCAAGCGCTACTACGAGGAGAAGCTGAAGTGGCCGACCGCAGGCGTGGGTGCGGCCTCGACCCTCTCCTCGACCTGGAACCCAGCGGTGCTCGGGCCGGTGGCGGAGTTCAACCCCAACGCCGTCGACTGGAAAGAGCTGATGGTGCCGGTGGAGGGCAGATCCCGCTTCCAGTACCAGCTGACCGGGTCTGCGGCCGGGAGCGTCGTCAGCTTCGTCGTCACCGCCCGCTCGGACCTCGATGGCAACGGTGTCAGCAAGGTGGTGACCCGCACCTGGACCCTGAACAAGAGCGACAGCTGGAACGTCGCCGAAGTGGTGAGCGGCGACCTCGGCGAGCCGTAGGGCTGCCTCGCGGCTCGAGCGCTTCCTGTCGGATTAGTTCGGCCGCTTGGCGGGTGCCGGTAGAGTCCGCGGCGTGAACGCTCCCCTCGAGTCGGCGCCGCGCAAACCCTTCGGCCTGTGGTCCGGCATGGGCCTGGTCGTGGCGAACATGGTCGGCAGCGGCATCTTTCTCTCCTTCGGCTTCACCGCCCAGTCGCTGTCGCCCGGCCCGCTGATGCTCGCGTGGGTGGTGGGCGCGGTGCTCGCGCTCTCGGGCGCCTGGGCGTACGCCGAGGTGGCGCGGCTGGTGCCCCGCAGCGGCGGCGAGTACCGCTACCTCTCCGAGCTGCTCCACCCCGCGGTCGGCTACCTCGCCGGGTGGGCCTCGTTGCTCGTCGGCTTCTCCGCGCCGATCGCCGCCGACGCGCTCGGCGCCGGGAAGTTCGTCAAGGCGATGTTTCCTTCCGTCCCCGACCTGCCCGTCGCCGCGGGCCTGGTGATCGTCCTCACCGGGGTGCACGCCATCGGCCTCCACCTGTCGGCCCGCGCCCAGAACGCGCTGGTGGCGGTGAAGGTGCTGCTGCTGCTGGGCTTCGTCGGGGTCGGCATCTTCGCCGGCACGGTGGCCTGGCCCAGCTGGACCGCGCCGGGCGCGACCGGGGACTTTCCCCTGTCCGCCTTCGTCGGCAGCCTCTTCTGGATCGCCTTCGCCTTCAGCGGTTGGAACGCGGCGGTCTACGCCTCGGAGGAGTTCGAGGAGCCCAGCCGCACCGTGCCCCGGGCGATGCTCTTCGGCTGCGCCTCGGTCGCCGTCCTCTACCTCGTCGTCAACTACATCTTCGTCGCCAACCTCACCCCCGAGGAGGGCAAGGTCGTCTTCTCCAGCGACACCGCCACCGTCGGCCACGCGCTGATGAAACGGCTGCTCGGCGACGGCGCGGCGAAGTTGATGAGCGGGGTGATCGTCCTCGCCTTCATCTCGGCGATCTCCGCGATGACCCTCATCGGCCCGCGCGTCTACGCCGCGATGGCGAAGGACGGGTTTCTCCCCAGGGTCTTCGCCGGCAAAGAGGGAAAGCCGCCGACGCTGAGCGTGCTGCTCCAGGGGGGCATCGCCCTCTTCCTCGTCTTCTTCCAGGAGATCAAAGACCTGCTGGGGAACGTCGGAGCGATCCTCGTGCTCTTCGCCGCGCTCACCGTGCTCGGTCTGTTCCGCGCCCGGCTGTTGGGCAAGGACGTCAAGACCTCGGCGCTGGTCGCGGCGGGCGTCTACTGCCTCAGCGCGGCGTACATGCTCTACACCGGCTTTCACGAGAACCTGAAGCTGCTCTCGTATGTCGGGGCGGTCGCGGTGCTGGCGTTGATTGGCTGGCTCGTCACCCGGCCGTCGAAGGCGGCGGTGGGTGGGACGTGAGCCGGACGCTGGGCCGCTACGAGCTCGTCGAGCTGCTGGCCCAGGGCGGCATGGGAGAGGTCTGGCTGGCGCGCGTCTCTGGCGAAGCCTTCGAGAAGGCGTGCATCGTGAAGACGGTGCTGCCGGCGCTGGTCAAGGACCGCCAGTTCGTCGAGCGGTTCTTGCACGAGGGAAAGCTGCTCGTGCACCTGTCGCACTCGAACATCGTGCACGTCTACGAGATGCGCCAGGAAGACGGCGTCCTCTACATGGCGATGGAATACGTGTCGGGGGTCGATGTCTGGCGGCTGATGGCGCAGCTCGAACAGAGCCAGGAGCTGGCGCCGATTCCGGTGGCGCTGTTCATCGCGTGGCAGGCCGCCGAGGGGCTCGCGTACGCACACCACCTCGAGGCGCCTGACGGGTCGTCGCTGGCAATTGTCCATCGCGACGTCTCACCGCAGAACGTGATGGTCACCTACGGCGGCGAGGTGAAGGTGATCGACTTCGGCATCGCCCGTTCAGCGGCCCGCAGCCACTCGACCCAGGCGGCGACGGTGCTCGGCAAGCTCGGCTACATGTCGCCGGAGCAGGCGAACGCCGGTGAGGTCGACGCCCGGGCGGATCAATTCTCCCTCGCGGTGGTGCTGTGGGAGCTGCTCACCGGCAAGCGCTACGTCGGTGCCGCGACCACCAACGAGATGATGGTGGCGATGACCCGGCCGCCGCTCCAGCCTCTGCCGCCACTGCGCATCGAGGTCGACGCGGCGCTCGACGCGGTGGTGCAGAAGGCGCTCTCTCCCGTGCCGGCCGACCGTTACCCCACCATCGACGACTTCGGCCGCGCGCTGGTCGGCGAGCTGACGCGGCTGGGCGGCCCCCCGTCGAAGCGCCAGGTCGGCGAGTGGGTGAAGCTCAAGTGCAGCGAGGCGTGGGAGGCGAACCAGCGGCTGCTCTCGAGGCTGTCGACGTCGGAGGGGCGCACCGACGCGCCCGCGCCGCTGCCGCTGGAGGTGCTGGCTCCGACGTTGGCGAAAGAGAAGCCAGGCGCGGCCCCGGCGTTGACCCCGTTGACGCCAGCGCCCGCGGGCGGGGATCAACCCACGACGGGTCGGTCTTCCGCAGCCCCGCTCATCGCCGCGCTCGCGGTGCTGGTGCTCGCTGGCTCGGTGGGCGCCTGGTGGTTGACGCACCAGCCAGGAGCCGTCCCCGCTCCGGTCAAACCACCGTCGCCGGTCGCGGTCGAGCCGGCGCGCGATGCGGCGGTCGAGCCGGTCGCCACCGCGCAGCCCCTCGCCGACGCGGGAGCGGCGCCCGCCGCCGCCGTGGAGCCGTCGCCTCCTCCGCCTGCGCAGCCGAAGATGCAGGCCAGTCTGCAGTGGGTGGCGACGCCCAAGCGCGCGGTGCGGGTGAAGAACACCGGACCCGCGGCGATCTCCGGCTGCCAGCTCACCGTCCCCGGTCAGCGGCGCGTCGAGCTCAAGTCCCTCGCGCCGGGCCTCGAGCGGGAGTTCGTCCTCGGGCAGTTCAAGCCCGACCGGAGCGCGCCGAGCCTGAGCAACGAGGTCCGGCTCGACTGCGCCCAAGGCAGCGTCAGCGGCCGAGCACAGTAGTCAGCGGCTGCAATTGGCGCGCCGTCCTCGGCTCCACGAGCCATCGGCTAGCATCGCCGCGATGACGACGCGAACCGTGCTCCTTTCGATGCTCAGCGCGTTCGCGCTCGCGTGCAGCGGCGCCCAGCACGCCCCGCCCGATTCGGGCTCCGACGGCGGCGCGGACGGCGGCGCCTGCACCTGCTTCACCCGGGGCAAGTGGTTCGTCGACAACCTGAGCCCCTGCTTCGCTTCCGACTCCAACGGCGTGCTGCTGGCGGTGCTCTCGACCCAGACCTCCGGCGGGCTCGCCGTCTGCCCGGCGGACCTGAGCGTGAAGCCCACGGCTCCCTGGTCCACCGACACGCTGACGACCAACTGCGCCGGGCACTTCCGGCTGTGCCTGGCGATCAAGGCGGGAGATCCGAAGGGCCCCAAGGCGAGCGACTGCGTCGTCGCCCAGCCCTGCGCCGAGGGCGACTTCAGCACGCCCAATGTGAAGCAGACCTGGACACCGCTCGAGGGGTGGATCGCGAGCGACGCCGGGGTGGCCTGCGCCAAGGACCTTCGCGACAACGGGGGCTACGGCGAGATGAGCGTCAGCGGGGCGGCGAACGGCTGCGCCAGCTTCAGCAAGGTCCTCGGCCACTACACCTATTGCCCGAGCGCGTGCGCGCAGGGCCTCGATGCGGGCAACTGCATGGGCTGCGTCGCCGGCGGCACCGGCAACTTCTGACCGCGAATCGACACCGCTCCGACCGGGCTGCTATGGCTCGCGCTTCGTGACGCGCCCCGCCCGCCTGCTGCTGCTCCTGTCGATCGCCTGTGGCGCTCCGCCGAAGGGGGTGGATCCGGATCCCCTGCCCTTCGCGCCCGCTGGCCCCGACGCCGCGCCGGACCCCGCGGTGTTCGGCCCGTTCCCCGTCGGGGTGCGCACCCTGGAGATCCTCGACACCGGGCGCCGGTCCGCCGACGGCACCCCGCGCAAGCTGGTCACCGAGGTGTGGTACCCGGCGACCCAGGCCACCCGCGGCCAGCCGGGGGCGACCTACAACATCCGCGACGTCTTCACCGCGGAGCAGCAGGCGATGCTTGCAAATGCTCCAGTGCCAGTGCTGCAGACGACCGCGGTGCGCGACGCTCCTCCGGCGACGACCCACGGGCCATTCCCCCTGGTCATCTTCAGCCACGGCCAGGCGGCGATCCGCTGGCAGTCGACCTACCTCACCGTCTTCCTCGCCAGCCACGGCTACATCGTCGCCTCGCCGGACCACGAGGGCGGCACGCTCTACGACGTGGTCCGCGGCCAGCTGACGGCGGTGACGGTCGGCGTCGAGACCCGCCCACAGGACGTCATCTACATCGCCAACCGGCTCTCGCGCTTGCCCGAGGGAGATCCGCTGAAGACGCTTGTCGACCTCACGCACTTCGGCGTCGCCGGCCACAGCTTCGGCGCCTTCACCGCGCTGCGGGTCGCGGCGATGGACCCGCGGATCAAGGCGATCGTCCCCCAGGCACCGGTCACCACCGACCTGGCGTGGATTGGCCTCGCCAAGCCGGTGGTGCTGCGAATCCCGGTGCAGATCCAGGGCGCGCACGCGGACAGGACGCTGCCGTGGGACGACAACGTCGCACCCGCCTGGGCCGCCCAGCTGCCGCCGCGGCAGCTGCTCGAGGTGGTCCACGGCGGCCACTTCACCTTCTCTGATCTGTGCCAGTTCGACCTCGCGACCCTCGCCGACACGGTGAAGCTCGACGTGATGGGCACCGACATCAAGAAGGTCCTCGGCGACGGCTGCGGGCCGACGAACCCTCCGGCGTCGGTCGCCCAGCCGCTGATGCGCCACTTCGCGATCGGCTTCTTCAACGCCGAGCTGCGCGGCTCTCCCGGCTCGAAGGCGCTGCTGACCGACGCGGCGGCGGCCGGCTTTGGCGCCGATGTGGCGAAGTTCACGATCGATCCCTGAAGACGAAAGACGTGCTTAGACGCGGCCCATGCTCGCTCCCGTCGCCCTGACGCTGCTGCTCGCTGCCGCCCCCGCCGTTCCCAAGCCCTTCACCTTCGTCACCGAGGTCGAGGGCCTGCGCGAGTACGCGCTGCCGAACGGGCTGAGGGTGGTGCTGGTGCCCGACAGCAGCAAGGCGACGGTGACGGTGAACCTGACGATCTTCGTCGGCAGCCGCCACGAGGGCTACGGCGAGAAGGGCATGGCGCACCTGCTCGAGCACCTGCTGTTCAAGGGCACCCCGAAGAACCCCGACGCGAAGCAGCTGCTGTCGGACCACGGCGCCGACGCCAACGGCACCACCTGGTTCGATCGCACCAACTACTACGAGACCGTGCCCGCCTCCGACGCCAACGCCGAGTGGGCGATTCGGTTCGAGGCCGACCGGCTGGTCAACTGCTTCATCGCGAAGAAAGACCTCGACGCCGAGATGACCGTCGTCCGCAACGAGTTCGAGATCGGCGAGAACGACCCGAACACCGTCCTCAGCGAGCGGGTGATGAGCACCGCGTTCCTCTGGCACAACTACTCGGGCGCGACGATCGGCGCGAAGAGCGACATCGAGCTGGTGCCGATCGAACGGCTCAAGGACTTCTACAAGCGCTACTACCAGCCGGACAACGCGATGCTGGTGGTGGCCGGCAAGTACGACGAGGCGAAGATGTTCAGCTGGGTCGCCGACGCCTTCGGGAAGATTCCCAAGCCGAAGACCCGCCCCTACCCCACCTACACCCTCGAGCCGACCCAGGATGGCGAGCGCTCGGTGACGGTGCGGCGCAGCGGCGGCGTCCCGGTGTTGATGGCCGGCTGGCACGTGCCCGCGGGCAGCGACCCCGACTACCCGGCGGTGGACGTGCTGACGATGGTGCTC
>JAYVRT010000327.1:0-6570 GCA_043776025.1 Archangiaceae bacterium
CCTCGTCGACGAAGGCCGCCATCACGGCGTCGCCCATGGTCTTGACGAGGACCCCGTCGTGCTTGGCGATCACGGCGCGCAGCACGTCGAAGTGATCGTCGACGAAGCGAAAGGCGGCCGCGTCGCCGACGCTCGAGTAGAGGGCGGTCGAGCCAGTCAGATCGGTGAACAGCAGCGAGACCCGGGACACCTTGAGCGGGGTGCCGCGCTTGAGCAGATCCTTGGAGAACAGCGAGCGGAACTCGCCCACCGTCGCCAGGTAGTGCGCGGTCACCGCCGCCGAGGCGTACTCCTGCCGCTCGACCTTGACGTGCCGGGGCGCGCCGGATTCGTTGACCACGTGGAGCGTGCCCCACGGGGCGAGGAAGACGTCGGCCGGCACAAACCCCTCGGGCGCGAGCTTGATCGTCGCCTCCGCGGGCCCGTTGGCCTCGACCTCGAGGCTCGCGCGCGAGCCACCCCGCGCGAACAGGCCGTAGCGCCCCGGCTGCGGCGGTGCGAGCAGCGTCGTCTTCTCCCCCGCGCCAAGGTTTGCCTGCACCAGCACGTGAGGGGTGCGCGCCGGCCCCGCGGCGCAGAACATCAGCGGCGGCACCTTCCGCACCGTCGCCGACGGCTTGAACCCCGCTTCGACGGCGCGATCGAGCTCCGCCTCGAAGTTGATGTCGCACTGGTTGCAGTGTCCCTCGGGCGAGATGTCCTCCAGCGTGGGGACCTCGGCGGCCGAGGTGCGACAGCTGGGGCAGACCAGCGACCACTGCATCTCCAGCAGCCCCGCCGGCACCGCATGGAGAAACGCGACCAGCACCTCGCGGCGGTCTTCCCCCCACCGATCGGCCAGCTCGAAGGGCCGCAGCTTGACGCAGTCCGCGTCCGAGGCGTCGAGGATCAGCGTCCGCAGGTGCTTGAGAATCCCCTCGCGGACGCCGCGGCGCTGCAGGTCGGCCAGCGCCCGCTCGAGCGCTGGTGAATCGGCCGGGGTGATCGGCTTCAAGAAAGGGCTCGGAGCGCCGGTCGCGATGTGGGCCTCGATCTCCGTCGCCAGCGACGCCATCCCCGCCGCCGCCTGCTTCAGGTTGAGCCACACCACCGGCCGCAGCAGCCCGTAGCGGGGCAGGGCCTCGACGGTGACGTGGAGCAGCGAACCGGTGCCCTTTGCCTCCATGCGCCAGCTGAAGTCGAGCCATTGAATCGGCCCGCCGTGGAAGTTGCGGCGCACCGCGAGGCCGCGGGTCCAGGTCCACTCCCACGGCATCTCCTCGTACTGGACGCTGAAGCCCCCCATGCGCGTGTTGGCTCGCAGGCGGGCGGCGGTGCGATCGCCGTCGTCGAGCGGGGTGTACTTCACGCCCTTGAGGCCGAGGCGGCGATTCATCCGATCGGTGTCGGCGATGAACGGCCACACCGTCTCCGGGGAGGCCGTGATTTCGAACGTCTCGGTGACCGCGATTGGCAGCATCGAAGGAAAAGGCGGATCCTACTATCCGCCCGAGAGCAGGTCCCGCACCGCGCCGTAGTTCTGCTCATGGATCGCGCCGACCCGAACGCACCGCACCATCCCGTTGGGGTCCACCAGCGCGTGCACCGGGATCGCCGAGCTCTTGTCGATGCCCAGCCCCTCGAGGAACGGGGCGAAGTCGTCCTCGGCGCGGAGCCAGCGGATCGGGCCGGGCAGGTTCTTCTGCTGCCACGCCTCGAGCTCGGTCTTCGCGCCCGTCTCGTCGATGCTCAACAGCTCGAACGACAGGGGCAGCCCTTCCCGCGAGATCGCCTCCTTCCAGCGGTTGAGCACCCCCATCTCTTCGACGCAGGGCTTGCACCAGGTGGCCCAGGCGTTGACCCAGAGCCATCCCTTCCCCGCGGGCTTCTCCTCGGCGCCCAACGGCCGGGTCGGCGCCGGCACGTACTTTCGCGCCCCATCGCCCTGCGCCGGGAAGCTCTTCTCGCAGAACGCCGCCTGGCTCTTCGAGATGTTCTTCTTCACCGAGGCGAAGCGTTCGGGCGCCGGCCCCGCCGGCTTCTCGTCACACCCGCCGAGCGCGAGCGCCAGTCCCAGCAGCGCGAGCTCAGATCGCACAGTCGATCCACGCGATGAAGGCGCTGCGGTTGATCTCCGTGGCGGTGCAGGCGGTGGTGCGCGACCGGTTCCAGGTGCAAAACTCGTCGCCCAGCTGGGCGTACTGCTCGCCGAGCCAGAGCAGCCCGACCTGGCTCTTCAGATCGTCGTCCTTGAACTTTTCCTGCAGGTGGGTGAGCACCGACTTCGCCCGGTCGCGGCTGAGCGTCTCGTTGAAGTCCGATGCCCCGTCGGTGCTCGCGCGGGACACGACGAAGAAGAAGCTGGCGCCGCGCTGATCGCTCCAGGCCTTCTCGACGGTGGTGAGGCCCTCGGGGTCGAGGTCGGTCTTGCTCGAGTCGAACTGAATGATGTGCGCCCGCTTCGCCAGCGGCCGGAAGAGGGCGTTGAAGTCGTCTCCGCTGAGCGCCGCGACCTTCTTCGCCTCCATCGGTTGGCAGCCGCGTCCGCCGGCGCCGCCCTCGATCAGCCCGCAGGCTCCCGCCACCCGTCGAATGATCGCCTTGAGCTGGGGGGTGCAATAGGAGTCGTCGGAGACGGAGGCGATCGCCACCTCCTTCGCCTCGCTCCCCGCGGCCTTGAGCCGCTTGTTCGCCGAGCTGGCCCAGGTGGCGACGAGGATCAGGGGGATCACCAACGCCCCCAGCATCAGGACCCAGCGCTTGCCGGCGTCGTTCATGGCTCGTCTCCTGAAGGACGGGGTGGCTCGGCGATCACCGCCGGCTTCGGCGCGGCGGGCCGCGGGGCGGCGGGCTTCGGCGCCGGCGGCTTGATCGACGAGCGCGCCTGGCGGCCGCCGGGCGAGAGCATCTTGCTCAGCGTGTACTCGAGGCCGAGATCGCTGTCCTCGTCGCACATCCGCGCGTTTCCGACGAACAGCTGGGGGGTCAGCACCGGGATCCCGTTCGCCACCGCCCAGCGCAGGCTCTTGGTCAGCTTGTTCTTCACCAGCGCCGAGCCGAGACAGCCCTTGACCTTGGGGAAGGTGGTCTCGATCTTCGCCCGCAGCGCGCCGTCGTCCTTCGCCGCCATCGCCCGCAGCGACTCCTGATTCTTGAACGCCCAATGCAGCACCTCGAGCGCGGCGCCGTCGTCCTTCGCGCCCGCGCCCAGGCCCGCGGCGCACAGCAACGCCTCGCTCACCGCGCACGCCCCCGGGTGGAGCGCCTCGGTGATCATCCAGTTGCAGGCGTTGTCGAGGGGGAAGAGCACCGCCTTGAGGTTGAGCCGGTCACGCAGGCCGCTCGCCCCGAGCCGGGTGTCGAACGCCTTGCAGGAAGGGCACAGCGGGTCGAGCACCTCGATCGCCGTCTCGCCGTGGGCGCTCGAGGTCAGCTGGAGCATCACCCCGGCCGGATCCTCCGCGCTCACCAGCGAGCCGCAGCCGGTCAGCGCCGCGCTCGGATCTCCCACCGGCGCGAAGGCGAGGTAGGCCACCGAGAGCACCGCGACGAAGGCCACGCCCTCGCCAAACCAGATCGCCATCTGCAACGGCGCCGGCTCGGTCTGAAGCGCCGCGGGGTTGTTGCGGTGGGTCAACAGGGCGGCGACGAAGCAGACGACGCTGGAGAAGTAGATCCCCACGCAGACCTTGCAGGTCGCGCCGACCTTCGAGAGGGAGATGAAGGCGAAGATCACCGTCATCAGCAGCGGCAGGGCGGTGGCGGCGAAGAGGAACTTCGTCTCCGCCTGGGTCGCACCCTTGCGCCACAGCAGCAGCCCGGCGCGGTAGGCGAGGTAGGCATAGACCGCGAGCGCCCAGAGGCTGATCGGGAGCCCGCCCCAGACGCTCTCGCGGAACACCGAGCTGTAGGGGCTCATCATCACCGTCTTGCAGCCGCTCTCACCGGCCTCGGGCTTGGCGCCGGGGATGAACGAGCAGTGCACGGAGTGGGTCTGGCGATCGAGGTGCTGCATGAAGTCGCTGGTGCTGACGGCGGCGAAGGTGCAGCCGAGCAGCGCACCGGCGAGGGTGACGATCAACGGCCAGCGCATTGGGTCGGACTTCGGGTACCCGTCGAGATCGTCGGTTTCGTCCATGAGCCGCGCAGTCTGCCCGACTGGGGCTCTTTCGACCGCACACTTTCCCTGTGACGGGGTCGCTTCGAAGTGGTGAACTCCTTCCATGCCTCCCATTCGCCGCAGCCCCGCCACCGTCCGCGTTCCCCCCGCAGCCGTCACCTCGAAGGCCGCGGCGGTGAAGATCAGCAGCATCAAGAACGCCGACACGGGCTTGAGGACCAAGTTCGACGCCAAGAGCCAGACGCTGACCCTCTCTGGCACCGCCCGCGGCCTCGAGAGCCGCGACCCGACGGATCCGAATGCCACCTACGCCGAGCGGCAGCGGACCCCCGACTACCTGAAGACCGAGGAGTTCGGCGGCACGATCAGCTTCGACTTCGATCACGACAAGATGCCGAGGTTCGACACCAGCAACGGCTACACCGAAAAGAACAAGTGGTACTTCGCCCACGGGGCCGACATCGGCACCAAGAAGGGCCAGACCGCGAAGCAGGTGGCCGACGCCCTCGCGGCGAAGGTCAACGGCGCCCCCGGCAGCTACAAGGCGGTGGTGAAGAGCAACGCGGACGGCAGCGCCTCGATCAGCGTCAGCCGCCGTTAGCCAGCATCAGCCGGCGATCTTCTTTCGCGCCGCGTTGACGACCTGGTCGCGCGCGCCGCCCTTGGCGATCATCCTCAGGTCGCTCACCGGCACGCGATCGATCAGGCGCAGCGCCAGGGGGAGCGGGGTCTTCGGGTTCCTCACCAGCGCGGTGCAGACCGTCGGGTTGCCGCTCCACTCGCGGTGCTCGGCGATCAGCTTCAGCGCTTCGGGCGAGAGCATCGGGAGCTTGGCGGCCGCCTGGACCTCGTCGAGCCCGATCCGGGGGTTCTTGAGCACGAACACGTGGAGCATCTTGTTGTTGTCCCGGAACAGCGCGGTGCGCTCGTCGCGCGTCCCGGCGAGCGCCAGCGACATCTTCTCCTGCTGGGTCATCGCCTTGAGCCGCTCGCTCAGCGGGCCGGGTGGGCCCGGCTCGTCTTCAGGCTCCGCGGTCGGCTCGGCGAGGGCGGCGAGGCCCGGCGGCACGCCGCCCTCGAACATCACTGCGACTCCCACTCCCCCGACGACCGCGGCGACGCGGGCGGGCACCTGCACCGGCGGCAGCTCGGCCACGCTCACCTCGAGCTCCACCGCGGTTCCCGCCTGCGCACCAGCGGGCAACGTCGCCCCGCGCGCCAGCAGCCCGCCCTTTGAAATCTCGGCGGTGAACGCCGCGAGGTACTCGGCGACGGAGGCGAACCCAACGCGGATGACGGCCATGAAGCGACCCTAGCGCTGATTGTGCCCGCGGGCCCTGCGGCGGTCGGCGCGAACCGCTAGGCTCCTCGCGGTGGTTGCTCTTGCGAAGCCGGCGTTGGGCTCCCTTGCCGTCGGAGCCGCGGTGCTGCTGATGGGTTGCCCGCGAACCGTCGCTCCGTGCGCCCCGTGGATCGAGTGGGGCCTCGCCGACATGGCCGACACACCGGGCCAGCGCGTCGAGCAGTGCGACCCCAGCCGACTCCGCTTCCGGGTGACCCCCGGGGGGACCCGCGCCAACTTTTTGCAGGAGCTCGGCCGCCGGCCTTGTGCGGGCTGGGTGGTCTGGAGGGAGTCGAGGTTGGTCCGCGCGGGTGAGGTCGCGGTCAACGTAGAGGCCCGCGTGGAAGGGCGCGACCTTGTGGTCGAACTCCGACCAGACCCGGCCGTCGACGTCGCGGCTGCGCTCCGCGAGGTTGGGGCAGCGCCGATCGCGCCCTGACGTTACGATCGGCCGGTGCTGACGCTGCTTGCCGCACTCGCGCTGGGAGGATCGCCGCCGGGCACCGATGCGGGGGGCCGCTTCGATCTGCCGGCGGTGTTGAAGAAGCTCGGCGAGGACGCCCGCGCGCGGGAGGACGGCGGCCCCTGCAGCTACCGCGAGGTGACCACCGTCGATGAGCTCGGCGCCGATGGCGGTGTGCTCGGCTCCGAGGTCCGCACTTTCGACGTCGAGGTCAAGGGCACCGAGGTCACCCGCCGCGACCCCGTCGGCGTGGTGCCCAGCGGCGCGCCGCTGGCGGACCTGCTGGCGCAGCCGAAGAACACCAAAGGGAAGAAACCCTCGCGCAGCCCGCTCCACCCCGAGGCCCAGCCCGAGTACTCGTTCGCGCTCACCGACGGGCCGGGGCCAGAGCAACAGACCGTCGCCATCGAGCCGCTCAAGCCGAACGTGGAGCGCGCGCGCGGCGTTGCCGTGGTCAACACCCGCACCCATCGACTCGAGGAGCTGCGGTTCTCTCCCTCGAAGGTACCGCTGCTGCTCAAGTCGCTCGCGATGCGCTTCCAGATGGACGACACGGCGTGCGGGCGCCAACCGGTGGTGATCGAGGTGCAGGGAGAGGGCGTCGCGGTCTTCGTCGAGACGAAGTTTCGTACCCGCAGCGTGCTCGATCGCCACACGCGGCTCGCC
>JAYVRT010000328.1:0-25288 GCA_043776025.1 Archangiaceae bacterium
CAGCTGCGCGGCCTCGTTCAACTTGACGTTTAGCGCGGCCGGTCGGCTCGATGCCCGCTCACGCTGATCGCGGCCGCGCCAAACGCCTACTCGTTTCGTGGCACCAGAAGTCGGACCTACCAATCGTTGCAGCGGGTTGCGCAGAGCATCGCGTCCGCCGAACGCGCCGCTTCGGTCGGGCGGCTTACGGCGCCCATGCCTTCCACAGCCCTTCCGGCAGGGTGTGATCGAGCTTCCACCAGACCCGCATCGGCTTCTCGCCCTCGTGCCGCAGGTAGTCGACTGTCCCGCAGTAGACATAGTCATCGCCGCGCTTGCGGTACCTGGCGAAGAGGTGAACGAGGCGGCCTTCCTTCTTGTGGCCCACGATCCGCCGACCTTTCGCGTCGCTCGGGCCGGTCTGCGCCTGCGACTCCCACTGAAACTCGTCGCGTGAGAGGAACAGATCCGCGTAGCGGTACTCGACCTTCGTCGCGACATCCTTCCGCAGGTCCACCATCAAGATCGTGTTGGACTGGCCGTGGACGTCGATGTCCCGGTGTCCGACCTGCCACGACTGATTCGCGCTCGAGCCGAAGACCTTGGCGATGTCCTCCCGCTTGTACTTCGCGTACAGCGTCAGCCCCATCCTCTCTTCGACGACCCCGAGCACCCGTGCGACCGGCTCGACGCGGGCGTCTGTCGGCAGCTCCTGGTCCTTCTCGGTCGGGTTCCAGCTTCGCAGGATCCACGACTCACCCTTCCGAATCGGAACCTTCAGCGACGCGAAGGAGGTCTCGACGTCGTAGTGACCGACGATAAGCATTGGCTTGCCGTTGATGTCTGCGGCCGAGCCCTGGAACCACTCACAGAGCACAAGGTCCTGGTCCTGAATCGGGTGCTCGCCGCCGTTCATCGAATCGCCTGACGCCCGAACGAGGAAGTTCCTCGCCGGATCCACCTCTCGGTCCACCGCGACCTGAAGGAACGCCTTCACGTCGGCGAGCCGATCTGTCTTCTGGATCGCGCCGCAGGCAACCTTGAGGTCAGGGAAGAACGGCAAGCCCGGTGAGGTCGCGACCTCGACCTCGGTTCTGTCGCCCACGGCGCGGTGCAGCTCCCAGTGATCGTCGCGGCGAACCAGCGCGACCTGGTGCCGCGTACCCGGCTGGCCCGCAGCCAGGCCGAGCCAACCGCGAAGCAGCGCCGCGAGCACGTTCGGCCCGCCGGCGTTCTCCATCGCAACGTTGCACGCGATCCTCCGGAACTGGAACACGTAGGACCGCCCGTCGACGACCACATCGACGTCGCCTTCGGGGATGTCCGTTCGACGGCTTCGATCGAAGCGGAGAATCGGCCGACCGCCGGAGTGCGACACCTTGAGCAGAATCGGGAGCGCGTCGGCGCCGAGTGCCGATCTGCTGCGCAGCCGGTCGAGAGACTCCTTCAGCCGCAGCCCAACCAGCTCCGCGGTGAGGTCGAGGAACGCGGCGCGATCCTCGTCGGCGACGTCGAACGACGGCTTGAACGTGTCACGGTCGAGCGCAAACCACGACCGGCTCGTCCCTTCTCCCCGCACCCAGACGTTGAGCGGCATCGTTCGCCACTTCGAGACCGCCTTGGCGGAGAACGGCGCGCGATCCTCGTCCTCTCGCAGCTCGCGGTAGAAGGGCAGGGTGCGCCTGGCAAGTTCGAGGGCCGCTTCGGTGTTGCGCGCAACCTCCATCCCCTCGAAGAACGCGTCGTGCTCGAGGAGCGCCTCGAGCGCCAGCATCTTGTAGGCCTTGCTCATCGGCGTCGTCAGCAGGTCCCCAAACCACGGCTTGTGGCGCTCCCAGGCGCGCCGTTCGTCGTCGGTGAGGTCACCCTGCTGATCGACAAATGAGAACCAGTCGCCAAAGCGCTCGCGGATGGGCCGAAAGTGCACGCTCCGGGCGAACAGCTCGCTCGCGGTCGGGCGCCTACCGTTCGCGTCGCGGAACGTCGTGTACTCGAACACGAGCATGTCGTCGCGCGACACCCGGGCCATCGACGCCAACATGTCGATCGCCTCGGTCTCGATCTCAACCGCGCAACCTTCGGGCAGCGTCAGCGTATGCGCACGGATTCGCTCGAGCGCGACGAGCGGTGGGAGCGCTTCTCCGGTGAGGTACGCGAGGCCCTGCGGTCGCTGCAGGACGCTGCGGTGGTTGCCGATGAAGTCGACGACCGTCAGGTGCGGCTTGCCCTCCGCGCGGCGGAGCCCTCGACCCAGCTGCTGGAGGAACACCACCGGAGACATCGTCGGGCGCAGCATCAGGACAACGTTGATCTCAGGCACGTCGAGCCCCTCGTTGAAGATGTCGACGGCGCAGATGAGCTCGAGTTCTCCGCTGCGCAGCTTCTCCAGCGAGCTGCTCCTTGAGGCAGACGTTGGCCCAGCGTGCACCGCGGCTGCTTTCACCCCGTGGGCGTTGAAGAACTCGGCCAGGTGATCTGCGTGGCGTGTGCTGCAACAGAAGGCGAGCGTCTTCCGCGCAGTGGGCGGAGCGTGCTTCAGGTACTCACGCAGGATCTGCTCATCGCGAGCCGCGGCGAGGAGTGCGGCGTCGAGCGCTCCTGGATCAAAGCGGCCGGAGCGCCAGGGGATCGGCTCGAAGTCGATCGCGTCCTTCACGCCGAAGTAGCGGAATGGGACCAACAGCTTCTTGGTGATGCCGTGAAGGAGGTCTTGTCGAAAGACGAGGTTGTCGTCGCACAGCTCGAGCAGCGACGCGCCGTCCATTCGGTCGGGCGTCGCCGTCAGCCCAAGCATGAAGCGCGGCTTAAAGTGGGTCATCGCTGCCCGGTAGGTCCGGGAGCTCGCGTGGTGAAACTCGTCCACGACGACGTAGTCGAAGTGGGACGCATCAAAGCCAGACAAATGAGTCTCTCTGGCGAGCGTCTGGATTGAGGCGAAGAGGATGTCGACATCGGTCTCGAAGCGCCCAGAGCCCAGCGTCCCCATCGTCTTGTCGGGGAACACTCGGGCCCAGGCGGCGCGGGCCTGATCGAGGATCTCTTCTCTGTGCGCGACAAAGAGCGCGCGCTGCCCTCCGGTCGCGAGGAAGTCGAAGGCTGCCAGATAGGTCTTGCCGAGACCTGTCGCGAGCACGACCAGGCCGCGATCGTGTCCTTCTATTCGTGTGGCCGCGAGGCATTTCAGCGCCTCGCGCTGGACTTCGTGGGGACCCGGCCCGGCAGCGCGCGGCTCCGGTCGCGCCGGATCGGGCACAGGGGCTCGCAGCTCGTACTGTCGGATGAGCTCCGGGGTGAGGCGTTTGGTTCGAGGGTCGACCCAGAGCCGATCAAAGCGGCCGGCGATCTCGTCAATCGTGGCGGGATCCTGCGCCCCGTGCAGACGAAGATTCCACTCCACTCCGTGCTTGAGCGCCGTCTCACTGAGGTTGCTGCTGCCGACGTAGGCGACGCGGTCTTTGCCGCGGCGAAAGACGTACGACTTCGGGTGGAATGATGACGACGGGCGAGTTTCGTAGAGCGCCGTCTCGATGGTCGGGTAGTCGTTGTCCAGCTGCAGCATCACCCGGAGCGCGTCAGCGCTGGTGACGCCCATGTAATCCCCAGTCAGGATCCGGATCCGAACGCCGCGCCGCGCCGCCTCCTCGAGGTCGGTCTTCAACAACTGGATGCCCGAACGCTGGACGAATGCCGAGAGCAGATCGGCGGACTCCGACAGCTCGAGCGCCTGCCTCAGCGCTCGGACAAAGTGCTTCTCTTCGCCCGGAAGAAACCCCGGGAGCTCGAGCCAGCCATTGGGTTGAGCGTGCGTCGGGCTCGTGCCGTAGTTCTGCTTCGAAGGAATGACGCCGCGCACGCCGCCTCGCGGATCATCCACATCGCCGCGGAAACGAGGGATCAGGTGAACATGGACGTGCATCACGGTTTGACCGGCAGCAACCCCTGAGTTGAAGCCAACGTTGAACCCGTCTGGCTTTGGAGTGTCGGCGGCCAGCGTGTCGCGAACGACTTCGACCGCGTTCCAGAGCGCAGTGCGTTCCTCTGGCGTCGTCTCGAAATACGTCTCGACGTGACGCCGCGTGGTGACGAGCGTGTGGCCAGGCGAGACGGGGAATCGATCCAAAACGGCGACGACCAGGTCCGACTTGAGGACGAGCTGATCGGCGTCGAGCCTGCAGAACGGGCAGTCCACGGGGGCCCAGGGTACTCGCTTGGGCGCCGCCAACCTCACCAATCGCACCGTGAAACGCGCTCCCTCGAGTGTCCTCCCCCGGGGGACAACTGCCTCGGCATGCATGTGCCAACTCCCCCCTGCTCACCTCCAATCCCCCAGTGCTTTCAGTACCTTCCGCTGCGCATGAGACTTGCTGAAGTGCCCCATCATGCGAGTCGCAATTCTCCTCACTTCCCTTCTCATGACGGCGTGCACCGGTTCGATGATCGGCGGCGTCGGTGGTGGCACTGGCGGCACTGGCGGCTCCGGAGTCGGCGGTGGCTCCGGCACGGGCGGCGGCGACGCAGGTGGCTCCGGCGGAATCGGCGGCACGGGCGGCGGCACGACCTCCACCGACCTTCCCTGCGCGGTCGTCACCGTGCTCGCGACCTGCCAGCAGTGTCACGGCGCCACTCTCGCGAACGGCGCTCCGATGCCGCTGCTGACCCGCGCAGACCTCCTCACCCCTTCGGTCATCACCTCGTCGATGACGGTCGGCCAGCGCAGCGTGCTCCGGATGCAGGCTCCGACCGGCCGCATGCCTCCCGCTCCGCAGAACGCGATCGCCACCGACCTCATCACCCAGTTCAACACCTGGGTCGTCGCCGGGATGCCGGCCCAGAGCTGCGGCACTGGTGGCGGCGCGGGCGGCGGCTCCGGCGGCGGCGCGGGCGGTGGCTCCGCGGGCGGCGCAGGCGGCGGCGGTGGCACGGCCTTCATCCCCGACCCTCCGGCCGTCTACGTCGCGAAGGTGAAGAACCTCCTCGTCGGCCTCCCCCCGACCGACGCCGAGGTCGCCACCGTCACCGCCAATCCCTCGAAGCTCGGGATGCTCGTCGACGGCTGGATGCTGCTCCCGCAGTACCAGACGAAGATGCGCCGCTTCTTCCAGCTCTCCTTCCAGCAGACGCAGGTCACCAGCAACGACTTCGCCGACATGCTCGACAACGGCCAGCTGCCGCTCGCCAGCAACCCGATGCTGCAGAACCTCCAGGAGAGCTTCGCTCGCACCGTCCTCGCGCAGAACGCCGCGAGCAAACCCTTCAACACCTCGATGACGACGCAGACGTACATGATGACCACCGCGCTCCAGCTCTTCTACGCGCTCACCGACGTCTGGCAGGTCGACAACGCCCAGAACGGCCTCCACGACTTGTTCAAGAACGCCAACCCCACGAAGAACATCACCGTCAGCGCCAGCGGCGGGGCAATTCCTCTCTCCCAGAGCATCGACCCCACCAGCCCCAATTACATGCACTGGTACGACCCAAACATTGTCACCGAGTGCGGCGTGGACCCGCTCGTCATCCCCGCCCGCGCCAACTCGCTCTACCAGGTCCTCATCGGCGCCCGGCTCACCGCCAACGGCACCGGCTGCACCAAGCCCTTCACCGCCCAGCTGACCGCCGCCGACTTCTCCGATTGGAAGATGGTCACCGTGCGGCCGCCGCTCGCCAGCGAGAAGGCGACCTGGTTCTACGACCTGCCGACTCTGCGCAGCGCCACCAACTCCACCCTGCTGCTCAAGCGCCCCTACGTCGGCTTCTTCACCACCCCGGTCTTCTTCGCCAACTGGCAGACCAACGCCAGCAACGAGATGCGGGTGACCATCAACCAGACGCTCATCGTCGCCACCGGCTCCCAGGTCGACGGCACCGACACCACCACCCCCACCTCCACCCCCGGCCTCGACACCGCCCACGCCAACCAGGCCGCGTGCAATTACTGCCATCAGACCCTCGACCCGACGCGGTCCATCCTCTCCGCCACCTACTCCTGGAACTACGGCGCCCAGCTCGACACCGCGTGGACCGGCCAGAAGGGACTGTTCGCCTTCCGCGGCGTCCAGGCTCCGATTAACTCCATCTACGACCTCGGCACCGTCCTCTCCACCCACCCGCTGCTCGCTCCGGCCTGGGTCCAGAAGCTCTGCTACGCGTTCAACTCCCAGGCCTGCGAGGACACCGACCCCGAGTTCATCCGGCTCGCCGCCCTCTTCAAGAGCTCGAACTACTCCTGGGACGGAATGGTCAAGGCGCTCGTCACCTCGCCGCTCACCACCCACGCCGCCTCGACCCAGACCGCCGTCAACGATGGCATCGCCATCTCCGTCGCCCGCCGCGACCAGCTGTGCAGCATGTGGAACGCGCGGCTGGGCTTCAACGACATCTGCGGCCTCGACGTCACCCAGGCCTCTCCGCTTCCCGCGGTCGCGAAGCAGATCGTCCCCGGGCTGCCCTCCGACGGGTACAGCCGCGGCTCCACCATCCCCGTGCTGCCCAACGACCCGTCGCTCTTCTACCGCGCCGGCCTCGAGAACCTCTGCGGTGGCCTCGCGGCGCTCGTCATCGACAACGCCAACCCTCCCGCCGGAGCGAAGACCTGGTCCAGCGCCCAGCCCTCCGCCGCGATCGCCGACTTCGTCAGCCTCGTCGCCGGCCTGCCTCCTTCCGACCCCCGTGCTCCGCAGCTGACGACACTGCTGACCAGCCACTTCAACACCGCGAAGGGGATGACCGGCGTCACCGCGAAAGCTGCACTCCAGTCGACATTCATGGCGGCCTGTCTGGCGCCGACCGCTTCGGCGGTGGGCCTGTGAAGGAGCAAACGATGATGACCCGGCGCCAGGCGTTGATTCGTACCCTCTTCGGTGTCGGAGCGATTGGCTTGCGCTCCCTCGCCACCGGCATCCCCGCCGCGTTTCTGCTCAACCCCAGGCGCGCGATGGCCAACGGCGTCTGCGCCTCGGCACTCAAGGGCGCGCAGTACTTCGTGCTCTCGACCTCCGGCAACGGCGACCCGTTGAACGCCGGCGCGCCCGGCACCTACGCCGATTCGAAGATCGTCCACAGCCCCGACGCGGCGATGGCGGCGACCTCGTTCATGCTCGGCGGCAAGTCCGTCATCGGCGCCAAGCCCTGGAGCACCCTGCCGCAGTCGGTGCTCAACCGCACCACCTTCTGGCACCTGATGACGAACACCCCGATTCACCCCAAGGAGCCCGAGGTCCTGCGGCTGATGGGCGCGGCGGCGGCCCACGAGATGCTCCCGTCGCTGCTGGCGAAGGTCACCGCGCCCTGCCTCAACACTGTTCAGTCGCAGCCGTTCAGCGTCGGCGGGGCAGGGCCCTCCGAGGCGCTCTCCTACGACGGCGCGGTGATGCCGATCATCCCGCCGGTCGCGCTCAAGGACACGCTCACCGCTCCCGCCGGGCTGCTGTCGAACCTGCAGGGCGTCCGCGACCAGACGATGAACTCCATCTACGCGATGTACAAGACCTCGGCGACGCCCGCGGAGAAGGCCTTCATCGACGCCACGGTGAATACCCAGGCGCAGGTCCGCAGCTTGAACCAGAGCCTGCTCAGCACGTTGAGCTCGATCAACGACAACTCGGTGGCCTCGCAGATCCTCGCCACGGTGACGCTGATTCAGATGAACGTCTCGCCCGTCATCTCGATGCACATCCCGTTCGGCGGCGACAACCACAGCGACACCGGCCTCGCCACCGAGACCGCGCAGACCCTCGCCGGCGTCGCCAGCATCGCCGCGCTGATGGCGCAGCTGCAGACCGCCGGGCTCCAGGACAAGGTCACGTTCATGTCGCTCAACGTGTTCGGCCGGACCCTGATGGGCAACGGCGGCGTCAGCGCCGCCAACGGCCGGACCCACAACCCCAACCACCAGGTGTCGCTCGCCATCGGAGCGCCGTTCAAAGGCGGCGTCATCGGCGGCGTCGGCCCGGTCGGCAATGACTACGGAGCGACCGGAATTGTCTCGGCCACCGGCGCCTCGAGCAGCTCGGGCGACGTCGCCGCGGTCGATTCGCTCGGCTCGTTCGCGAAGACGCTGCTTGCGGGCGTCGGCGGAGACCCGTCGGTCGTGTCCGCGGGCAAGGTGATTCCAGCCGCGCTGGCGTGAGTCAGCGTCGGCGTCTGAGAGGAAGCTTCAGCGCCGCCGCAGTTTCGTCGCGCAGCCGGGCCGGGACCCTTGCCTCATCTGCAAAGGTTCGAAACCGCAGCACCGCGGCCCGGACTTCGTCGATGAGGTGTTGGCTGTTCCTCAGCCCGACCCCCGTCGCCAGCGCCGTCAGCTGTTCGACACCGGGGCTGCGACCTTCCCCCGCCACCAGCATCGTGTGCTCTCCGCCTGGGCCGGGTGAGAACGTCAGATCATAGCCAGGGCTCGGGGCCCAGCCGCCCTTTTCGTCCATCAGGAACGCGAAGTTCCGGCTGTGGTCGTCGCGGTTGTGCGCGAAGACGTTGAAGCACGCGCGACGAAACATCTCGGCGACTGCTGCTTCGTTTCGAGTGAGCTGGCGCGTGACCTTGAGCAACTGCAGGTAGTCGAGCGCAGCGTATCCATGCGGAAGGTGGAGCAGGCCTCCCAGCGTGTGCATATGAATTCGGGTTGCTCCGCGGCGATCGAAGCGTTCGATCGCGAAGTAGCCAGGACTTCGACCGGTTCGTGCCAGTAGCTGGGTTCGGGGGACGTCGAGGCCCGCTTCCTTCGCCATCAGGAAGTAGGCGTGCTCGAGCGGCGCGCTGTGAGGATCGTCCCCGAGAGAAGGGAACTTCACCAGCCAGGCGCTGAAGCCAGCCCGGATGTCTTTTGCGCCGAAGAGCAGCTCGGCCTTCGGGCCAAGCTGGATCAGGACTTTGGGCCGTGCGCCCTTTGGAGAGCCACCGACGGCGATCAATTGTTCGAGATCAGCGCCGGGTCTGTCGTGGAGCACCGCTTCGGCCTCTTTCGCGAGCTCGGCAAGCTTCACGACCTTCGGGTCGTCGACGGCGTTCTCGGGCTCGTAGACCAGCGCCCCCAACGAGCGCGAGCCCACCAGCGCCAGACGATCAAGAGGGGTCAGCGAGCCCCCGGGCAACCCGAGCTCAGCCGCGCGCCGATCGATGAGCAACCTGCCCCAGCCATCGGGAAGGCTGTCTTCGAAGACGCCCATCAACCCGTCGAAGACCTCGGTGTGGCCTTCGACGACACCCGCCGCCAGCGGTAGCTTGATCGGTGACAGCTCGAGCTTCGAGCCGAGAAAGCCAGGGTCGTACTCGAAGAGAATCTGGCGGCGCTGTATCGCCAGCCGGCCCACCTTCACCCGCCGATCTGGGCGCGGCTGGTAGAAGACCGACAGCGGGTTTGCGTGCTCGAGCTTCACTTTCGCCTCGGAGCCCGCCGACGCCGAGCAACCTTGACCCGGGAGAGGACGTCATCGAGTGAGGCGTAGGCCGGGGGGTGGAAGAGGTTGTCGAACGGGGCTTCAGAGTTCAGCGCGGTCGCGATCCTCAAGACGTTTTCGATGGAGGCACTGCCCGTCTTTTCGAACCGACGGACGGTGGCGATACCGACGCCTGCGTGGGCTGCGAGTTCAGATTGTCGAAGCTGGCGCGCCAGCCGAAGCTGCCGTGCACGCCCACCCATCGCCATCAATGTCTCGCCGAAGGTGGCTCCATAAGCGATCATATATGATTGATTATGCCATTTGTGAAGCTGCAATGCGCCAAATATGAGTTGTTAACGAAGTGGTCAGAACAGCCGGAGTTGCGCTCCGGCGACCGTGTCGAAGGACGTGCCGACCTGCCCGAGCGCGACGTCGACCGCCGGCGCCAGCTGCTTCTGCAGGTAGTGCCCGTAGTCGATCGGCGCGGTGCGCAGCGCCACCGGCTCGGGGCCTTGCGTCGTCATCACGTACTCGACGTCGCTCGCCGGCGCGGAGCTCTCGGGCTCGGCGTCCGCCAGCAGCTTCGCCGCGCGCACGTGGGGCGGCGCCGACGCGTAGGCCTCGACGTCCCGGCGCAGGCGCTTGCGGTAGATGAGCTGCTCGTCGAGCTCGCCCGCGAGCAGCCGCCGCCGCAGGTCGACCAGCCACGCCTCCCACGGCTCTGCAGCGAACAGCCTCCGCAGCAGCTCGCGCTGGGCGTCCCGCGCCAGCGGGGTCCAGTCGGTGCGCACCGCTTCGAGGCCCCGGATGACGAGCTCGGTGCCTCCGCCCGGCGCTCGCACCGTCCCCGCGTAGCGCTTCTTCGAGCCGCGCTCGGAGCCGCGCATCGTCGGCATCAGGAACTTCAGGTACAGCGCGTCGAACCGCAGCTCGAGGAAGCTCTCGAGGTGGTGCTCCTGGGCGACTCGCTCACTCCACCAGGCGTTGAGCGCCGCGGCGAGCCGCTGCCCCTCGGCCCGCAGCGCGGCCTCGTCGAGCTCCGGGTCGAGCTGCACGAACAGCGAGTCGGTGTCGCCGTAGATGACCGCAAGGCCCTGGTCCTCGAAGAACCTCTGCGAGCGCTCGATGATCTCGTGCCCGCGCAGGGTGATTGAGGAGGCGAGCCGCGGGTCGAAGAACCGGCAGCCCGGTGAGCCGAGCACGCCGTAGAACGAGTTCATCAGGATCTTGATCGCCGTCGACAGCGTCTCGTCGCCAGCGTCGCGGGCCCGGGTGCGTTCCTCGTGGAGGTGGGTGATGAGCGCGGGAAGAATCGCGCCTGAGCGGGCGAACGAGGCGCCCTCGAAGCCCTCCACCGGGTCGGTTCCCCGCACCCAGAGCCCGAGCGGATCGATCTGAAACGTCCGCACGATGCTCGGGTAGAGCGAGCGGAAGTCGAACGACGCGACGTGGGTGAACAGCCCGGGCTTGCTCTCGAGCACATGGCCGCCAGGGGAGGTGACCGGGTCGGCTCCGCCTCCGACGTCCGCGGCGACGAAGCCCCGGCGGTGCAGCCTCGGCAGGTAGAGGTGATCGAACGCCGCCGCCGAGCCGCCCTGGCGATCCATCGGCAGCCCGGTCAACTTCGCCCGCGCCACCGCGAACTCGACGAGCTTCTCCTTCTGAAAGATGTCGCGGGCCAGCCGCGCGTCCTCGAGGTTGTACGCCGCGAGCGCCTGAGGGTCTTCCCGGTGCATCCGGAGGATCTCCGTGAGTGGGTCCACCCCCGGCGTCCGCTTCTTCCCCCGGCCGAGCACCTCGCGCGCGACGTGCTCCAGCGTGTAGCGCTCGAAGGCGACCGAGGCGTTCTTCAGCGTCGCCACTCCGTCGAGCACCACCCGCCCCGGAATCCGGGCGATCGACACCGACTGCTGCGTCGAGCCCGGCAGCACCCGCCCCGGCTCACCCGCCCGGCCAATCGCGAACTTCAGACCCAGCGCGGTACAGCGGGTCTCCAGCACCCGCAGGTCGAACTCGACCACGTTCCAGCCGAGCAGCACGTCGGGGTCTGCGTCGCGGATCGCCGCCAGCGCCGCTTGAATCGCCGCCCGCTCGTTGGGGAAGAAGGTGAGCCCGGGCTGATCGACCCCATCCCGCACCATGAAGACCTGCTCTCGCCCGGCGCCCGCCAGCGCGATCGAGAGGATCGGCCCGTCCCACCCGTGGGTCTCGAGGTCGAGCGACAGTGTGCTCAGGCGGGGCGTGACGTCCGCCGCGCGCACCATCGGGTCGGCCACGCGCAGCACCCCGCGTTCTTTCCGCGGCACACCGCAGAGCGTCAGGCCGCCGTTGATGAACCGCTCCATCGTGAACCGGTTCGACGGCTTGACGTCCGACTCGTAGGCCTGGCCGCCCTCGGCGCGGATCCGGTCGCGCTCGGCGAGCAGCGCGCGCTGGCTGGTGAAGTAGACCGCGTCGACGTCGGCTCCGTAGAGCGTCTTCAACGGCCGCGCGTCCCGTCTGCCCGCCAGCGTCGGCAGCGTGCGCGGGACGAACATCACTGCTTCCTGTCCGGTGAGGGAGGCCCGCACCGGCCCTTCGGCGCTCGCGCCCCAGAGCGTGAGCTCGACGCCGCCGCTGGTGTCTCTCCACTCGACGGAGAGGAGAAACGCCGAGAGCTCCCGGGCCGCGGTCACCCACCGTGCTTACCCCGGAACGCAACAGGGTTTGACCTTCGTCAGGGCGCTCGGCGCCCCCCGGTGGGAGCTACCCATGGTGGGAGGGGCAACGATGACGCCGAACCGTGGCTGGGAGGCTGGTGCAGCTGAAGGCCGCTTCGCTTCAGCGGCGGTTGTGCTTGTCGGCGTAGATCGACCGGCTCACCCGGTTCTCCTGGCGCTCGATCCGCGCCCGCTCCCGCCCCGTCAGGTGGCCGCCGTTCAACGCCCGGTCGCGGCCGAGCTCCCGCTCGATGCGGCCTTCGCGCGCTTCGAGGCGGCCGGCTTCGCGACGGTTCAGCTGCCCGCTGCGGACGCCCTGCTCGATGCGTGCCTGCTGGTTCACCTCGCGGCGGTCGACTTCCGCCGCATGCGCCGAGGTGGCCAGCAGTGCTCCGACGAGTGCAGCTCCGAGCTTGGTGATCATGGTGTTCGTTTCCTTTTTTAGAGCGGGGGTTGGGCTCGCCCTGTTGAGAAACAAACCCACCAGCCGGGCCGAAGTTGCGGGGTGTTTTCCGGCGAATTTCCCCGGCGAAACATCGACTTGGGGCGTGAATAGGACGCCGGCCTCGCACGTCGCGCGCTACCCTTTGGGGCGCATGGTGCTTCGGCTGCTCCTCGCGCTCCTGCTCTTCGCCAGCTGTGCGACCTCGGGGCGCCGCGCCGGCAACTGCGTCGAGTCGAACCCGTGGTGCCTCGCCGCAACGATGCGCGTCTGTGTCCGCGACGACAAGGGCTGCGAGACCTGCAGCTGCCAGCCGTTCGGTGCACCGCCGCCCGCTCCGCGGTGAGCCGCGCGAGTCGCAGCTGAGTGGCGTAAGGTTTTGCGCATGTCCAACCCCAACCGTCGGCGGACGCAGCGGCTGCTCACCTGCGTGCCCGCCGGCGTTCAGACCTCGGAGAAAGATCGGCTCGGCCTGATTCGCGACGCCAGCATCGAGGGCGCCTCGGTGTTCAGCCAGAGCCGCTTCAACGTCGATGACGCCGTCACCCTCAACATCCGCGTCGGCAAGGACGACAGCGAGACCGTCGAGGTGAAGGGCCGCATCGTGCGGGTCGAGCGCTTGCGCGACGGCATCTGGACCTTCGGCATCGGCGTCCGCTTCGTCCCGCGCCGCGATGACCTGGGCCCGCTGTTCAAACAGCTCGCCGAGCGCCAGGAGAAGCTGTTCGGGCCTTCGGGTCCCTGATGCCCTGTCACTACCGCGAGGTGCCGCTCGCCCAGACCGCGCCGCCGGCGCCGTAGATGACCGCGTTGCCGTCGTCCTGCATCGCGAGGAACGCGTCGGCGTGGCCGTTCGTCCCCGAGGCCCAGACCGCCGAGCCGCCGTTGTAGAGCACCAGGTTGCCGTCGCCCTGCATCACCAGGCTCGAGGTGGCGCGGCCGTTGGTGCGCGAGTTCCAAAGCGGCGTGCTGCCGTCGTAGAGCACCACGTTGCCGTCCGTCTGGTGGACGAAGGTGTACCGGCCGCTGCAGGAATGAATTGCCTGCCCGCGGCTGAGCACCCCGTTCGAGTGCAGCGAGCCACAGGCCGGCGCGATCGGCGCCACCTTGGTCCCGCTGTTCCACAGCGGCGCGTAGCCGTTGCCGTAGATGACGAGGTTGCCGTCGTCCTGCACCACCAGGATTGCGCCGTTGTGCCCGTAGGTGTGCGAGTCCCACAGCGGCGTCGAGCCGTCGTAGAGCACCGCGTTGCCGTCGCCCTGCATCACGAAGGTGGTGGTCGCCCGGCCGTTGGTGCCGGTGGCCCACAGCGCCCGGCCGGTGTGCTCGTCGTAGAGCACCACGTTGCCATCACCCTGGTGCACCAGGCGCGCGTTGCCGGCGCAGGAGACGAGGCTCGCGCCCCGGGCGAGCGCCGAGCCAGGAGCGAGCGCTCCGCAGGCAGGAGCCTTGGGCGGCGCAGCGGGAGGAGGCGGCGGGGCGGCGGTGGCGCCGGCGAACGCCTGCAGCTGCGCGAGCGTGCCGTTGAAGACGTTCTCGTCGACGTTGCCATTCACCCCGGGGACGTGCCCGGTCGAGCTGTACTGGTGAAAGGTCCACCCGTTCCACGCCGTCGGCGTCCCCGGGCAGTTGGTGCCGTACCAGGCGACGTTGAGGCCGAGTCCCGCGAAGTCGCCGCTGCGCACGTAGCTGTCCCAGAAGTACGCGCCCGTGTAGATGAACGGCGCCTTGCCGGTGCCGGCGGTGATCGCGTTCACCCAGGTGTGGATCCGCGCGGTGATCGTCGCCGCCGACTGCCCTCCCGTCGCCTCGACGTCGAGCATCACCGGCAGGTCTCCCGCGCCGAGCTTGCCGACCCGCGCGATGACGAGGTTCGCCTGCGTCGTCGGGTCCTGCCCTGGCTCGAAGTACTGGTAGGCGCCGCGAATCAGACCGGCCGCCTTCATCCCCGACCAGTTGCCGGCGAAGGTGCTGTCGAGCGAGTTGACGCCGTCGCTGACGCGCGCGATGCCGAAGTCGACGCCCGAGGCCCTCACCGCGCCCCAGTTCACCGAGTGCTGGTAGATGGAGACGTCGATGCCCCGCACCGTCGCCCCGTTCGGGCAGCGCCGCGCGCCGATTGCCTGGCTCGTCTCGCCGGTGTCCGCCCCCGCCGCCGCGCCTTCTTCCTCCGCCTCGCCCGTGAGGACGTCGGTTCCACACCCGGCCAGCGCCAGCCAAACCAACACCGAGGCATTTCGTAGCTTCATGGCGGTCGCACTGAGCAACCGCTGTGCCGCATGTGGTTCTATGGGCTTGCCGCGAAACCCACGGGTGACGCTGGAGCGCTCCCGCGCGTGACACTGGTGCGCGCCGTTACGTCTCCCCTCGGAGGGAATTTCGAAGGGATTTTCCGCGCCGGTGGAGTCTTTTGAAGCAGCGTCGCGTCGGTTCGAGTCAGCCGCAGCGGTCACGGCAGAGCACTTCCGACAGCTCCCGCCGCGCGGAGTGGAACCCCGGCTCCTCCCCATAGCCAAACCGCGCGAGCAGCTGCAGCCCTCCGCCCCCGGCGCCGAGCCACCGCTTGCACTTCGCGCTGAACGGGCGCGCCACCGCCGCGGTCGTCTCTTCGCGGTCCTGCAGCTCCGGCAGCATGTTCAGCGGTTGGGCGTCGATGCCCTGGTGGGTGAGGAAGAGCGCCAGACGCTGGTACGCCCTGCCAGTGGCGAGCTGCTCCTCGACGCGGTCGCGGTGCTCGCTCGCGAGAATGAAGAAGCCGGCGCCCGTCGTCTGCCGGCCTTCGATTGAAGCGACCCAGTAGTCGTTCGCCTCGGACAGCGCGACCGTGCTCTGCGTGCCCGCGAGCCAGCGCGTCACCGTCGGCAGGCCGAGCCCGTCGAGGTTGAGCCCGTCGCGGTGGGCGTCGACCTCCGCCGGTGTCTGCCTCCACCAGCGGTGACTCGCCTCCGCCATCGCTGGATCTCGGGTGATTGCCCTCACCGCGTCGATGCTGTCCTGGCGCAGCTCTCTTCGCTCGGCGGGCTCGGTGATGACGAGCAGCCGCACGCGCGGGTCCTCAATGAGCGAGGGCAGCTGCGCCAGCGTCCCCGGGGGTAACGGCGTCTCGCGGTAGGGGAAGCGGTTCGTCTTGCGCGCGGGGATGGCCGCCTCGAGCGGGCTCGCTTCGGGTGCTGCCGGAGTCAGGGTCAGCCGCGCCACCAGCGTCGGGGCCGCAGAGTCGGGCAGGTACGCGACCTCGACCCTGCGTCCCTGCGCGCCCGCTGTCAGCGCTGCGTTCTCGATCGCGCAGCCCAGCCCGATGCAGAGCTCCCGGCGCAGGCTGTCCATCGCGCCCAGCGCCCGCGAGAGGTCGGCGTGGACCTCGATCGAGCCCTCGGTGACGCGGAATCGCCAGGGCTGGGTGTTGTGCGGACTCGCCGCGAGGATCGCCGCCCGCGCCGCGAGCAGCTCCGGCCGGCCCTCGTCCTCGCGGAACTCCCACGGGGTGAAGGCCATTCCCCGGCCGGCGTGCTTGTAGGGCGCACAGCCGGCCAGCAGCCAGGTGCTGTTGGCGACGGTGGCGGCGAGCAGGGTGCGACGCGAGAAGGGCGCGGTCATCGAAGTCTCCTTGGGCCGGAAGCGGCCTCCAGCTTCGATGGAAAGTACGGCTCAGCGGGCGCGGCGGCTTGACCCGGTTGACGCGCGACTTGACCCGCGTGACGCGCGGGGCGCCTCGCCGAACCACCGGCGCCAGGCGCGGCTGAAGGCGCTCGTCTCCGAGAGCCCGAGGAGGAAGGCGATCTCCGTCATCGAGTGCCGGCCGGTGTCCACCAGCACCCGGGCCGTGTCGCGGCGCACCTCGTCGAGCAGCGTCCTCAGGTTCGTGTCCTCGGCGGCCAACCCGGTGCGCAGGCGTCGCGGGGTCAGCGCGAGCTCGGCGGCCACCGCTTCCAGACAGAGGTCCCCCGAGACCAGGCGGCGCGCGAGGACTTCGCGGGTCCGGGAGGACACCGTCTCGCCGTCGAGCGCCGCGAGCTTGCGGGTCGCTTCATCGGAGAAGTAGCGGCTGAGCGCCGGCTCCACTGCGGGCATCTGCCGCTCGAAGACGCTGGCGGGCCAGCAGATTCCTTCGTCCACCGCCGACCACTCGAGCGTGCAGCCGAAGAAGCGGCGATGCGCGGCGACGTCCACGGGAGCGGGGTGACGCAAGCGCACCCGGCGAGGCGTGGCGCCCGGGAGCAGCTCCCGCACCAGCGCGACCTGCTCGACCAGCGCCGCCTCGTTCGCCAGACGCAGTCCCAGGCTCCGGGCGCCCGGGCGGGACCAGCGCCACCAGAGCGCGTCGCCGTCCGCCTCGAGGTGAATCTTCCCCGAGTTGGTGAAGAGCGTCTGGAATCGGCGCGTCCGCTCGAAGGCTTCAGCCACCGTGCCCGCGGTACGAATCGCCAGGCCGAAAAGCCCGAGGTGCTCGAACCGCGTCTGCGCCCCGAAGTCCACCGGCAACGACGGCCGCCGTGCAGCCCGCGCCACCGCCGCCCAGAGGTCGAAGAAGACGCGGTCGGCGACCCGTTCGTCCCACAGCTCGCGCTCCGAGCTGCCTGTCAGACGCACCGGCGGTAGCTGGGGGAAGATCTCCGGCGCCTCGCGGCGGACGAAACCCAGCAGCCGCGCGACCTCGATCGCTGCGATGTGGCTCGGCGGCATGCGGCCCCGATCAGACCATCAGTTCGTGATGAGCAACGAGACTCCCAGCAGCGAGCCGGGCGCGATCGGTGCCAGAGACCACTGCACCGGTGGCGCACGGGAGTCGCGGTTCTGGTCGCGCTCGCGGTCTTGCGGAGCGTTGGGTCCGCCATCGGGGACGAGCACCTCGTGGGACTTGAGCCCGACCAGCGTCAGCGTCAGCCCGGTGACCTGCAGCGCCGTGAGCGCCACGGTGTAGAGCAGCTCGAAGGTGGCGAAGTAGGCGGTGGTCGGCTTGCTGAGGAACACGAGCCGCGCGATCGCCGGCCCCGCGATGGGAATGAGGTAGAGGAAGTGGTTTGAGTCGTTGCGGTAGGCGTTGTCGAGCAGCGCCCCGCCGGCGCCGATGAAGTACCCACCCGCGAGGAGGATTGGCCCGGTGATCAACAGCGACCGGCGACGCTGAACCTCGAAGTGGTACCCCGGCGGTGCGCGCTCGCCGTCTTCGCTCACCGTCGGCCCGCTGGCAGCCGCCGGAGGGACGGCTGGCATGCAGCGGCTGTTCTGGTCGCACCGCTCGCCCGCGGCACACGGCGGATTGCACTGCCCAACGCAGGCGCCGTTGACGCATGACGCTCCCGGCTGGCACCCGGGGATGCACTCGTTCATCGATGGAGGAGGAGGAGGCGGCGGCAGGTCCTCCGGCCTCAGCGGCGGCGCAGGAGGCGGTACTGGCGGCGGCTCGGCGACTGCACTCGAGGCTGCCAGCACCAGCGACAGCGCGAGGAACAGGGTTCTCGGCATCTGGCTTCTGTACCACGGCTCTGCAGGAACTCGTGCCGCGGCCGGCTCCGGCGCACCCGGGGTTCCGCGAGCGACCCGGGGTGTGGCATCTAGTCGGTCATGAGCCCCCTCTCCCTCGGCCCCCTGCTGCTGCTGCTCGCCGCCCCCAAGGCCGCGCTGTCTCCTCCGCCGCTGGTCTCTCCGACGGCGGCGCCGGCCACCGCCACCGGCGTGGCCACCCTGGCGACGCTCTCGCCGATGATTGAGTCGGTGAAGGCGGCGGTGGTGAACGTCGACGTCCGCGTGCGGCGCGCGACGCCGGCGCAGAACGAGGGCGGACTCACCGACGAGCAACTCGAGCAGTACTTCGGGCTCCACGGGGTGCAGAAGAACCAGCTGCAGCAGGGCGCCGGCAGCGGCTTCATCGTCGACCCCCGCGGCTACGTGATGACCAACAACCACGTCGTCGAGGGCGCGGTGATGATCCGCGTTCGCCTCGAGGACGGCCGCGGCTTCGACGGCGACGTGCTCGGGCGCGATCCGCTCACCGACGTGGCGTTGATCAAGCTCCGCGGCGACCCCACCGGCCTGCAGGTGGTGCAGCTGGGCGACTCGTCAAAGGTGAAGGTCGGCGACTTCGCGGTGGCGATCGGAAATCCCTTCGGCCTCGCGTCGTCGGTGTCGCTCGGAATCATCTCGGCCCTCAACCGCAACATCAACGCCGGCCCGTACGACCAGTTCCTCCAGACCGACGCGGCGATCAACCCCGGCAACTCGGGCGGGCCGCTGTTCAACCTCAAGGGAGAGGTCATCGGCATCAACACCGCCATCGTCGGCAACGCCACCGGCCTCGGGTTCGCCGTGCCCTCCGACGTCGCCAGGGCGCTGATGCCCCAGCTTGAGAAGACCGGCACCGTCACCCGCGGCTGGCTCGGCGTCGGGATTCAGGATCTCAACCCGGTGCTCGCCAAGGCGCTCAACGTCCCCCAGCAGGACGGCGCGGTCATCCTCACCGTCGGCGAAGGGACGCCGGCGAAGGCGGCCGGCCTCTACGAGGACGACGTGGTGGTCGCGGTCAACGGCGCCGGGGTGATGACCGGCAACGCGCTCTCGCGCGCCGTCGCGGTGCAGCCACCCAACTCCGACGTGCGCCTCTCCGTCTACCGCGGGGGAAAGGCGTATGAGATCAAGGTCAAGGTCGGAACCCGCCCGGACCTCGAGGAGGCGGGGAAGAAGGTCGCGCCGGCGGAGTCGCTGGCCGCGAGGCAGCTGCGCGTCGGACTCGGCTTCCAGGACATCGACCCCCGGCTCGCCCAAGCCGTCGAGCTGCCCACCAGCGGGGCGCTCGTCGTCGACGTCCTCGCCGCCTCTCCCGCCGAGCGCGCGGGCCTGCGCCGCGGAATGGTGATCGTCGAGGCCGGACACCGCGTCATTCGCAACCGCGATGACCTCACCCGCGTGCTCGCCGAGACCCAGCGCGGCACGACACTGCTCCTGCGGGTGATGCTCCCCGGACGCGGGAAGGCGCTGCACGGGCTCGAGCTGCCGTAGGGCGCGGCTGCACGGCCTGAAGGAAGGCGGTGCGGTCGGCTCGAGCTGAACGCGCGGACCCGGCCGTGCGTGGCGCGGCCGCTCGCTCGAGACAGGCCGGCCTCGTCCAGGCTCGGACCGCTCCGGAGCCGCGCTGTGCGTGGAATCCCGGAACGTCCGGGGGTGATCGTTGGAACGTGCGGATTCCGCACCTCTGGGCGATCACCCTCATTGCAGCGCCGGCAAAGGGCCGGTTCCATCGGCTCGAGCCGAACTCCCCCGCCGGTCGTGCGCGGCTCGTGCGCTTGCTCGAGACAGGCCGGCCTCGTCCAGGTTCGAACCGCTCCGGAGGCGCCTTGCGCGTGGAACCCTGAGATGGTGCGGGGGTGATCGTCGGAACGTGCGGATTCCGCACGCCTGGGCGATCACCCCCGTTGCAGCGCCGACAGAGGGCCGGTTCCATCGGCTCGAGCCGAACTCCCCCGACGGTGGTGCGCGGCTCGTGCGCTCGCTCGAGACAGGCCGGCCTCGTTCTGGCGCCGCGCTGGACGCGGAGGCCCTCGCGGCTCGCCCGCACTCCTCAGCGCAGCCCAGGCCCCGTCGCTCCCTGCGCCTGAAGCAGCCGCGCGAGATCTCGCAGCCAGTCCTGGCTCGTGAGCATCGCCCAGGTGACGTGGATGACCCGCCAGCCAAGGCTCTCGAGCTGACGCCGCTGCCTCAGGTCCTTCTCGAACGCAGCAGGCATCAGGTGAAACAGGTGGCCGTCGCACTGGAGAATCACCCGCTCCGCCACCCAGGCGAAGTCGACCTCGGCGATGAACTCCCCTTGTGGCGTGCGCGTCACGACCTGCCGCGACGGACGGGGAATCCCGAACTTGTCCATCGCGAAGGCGGCGCGGGCCTCGAGCGGGCTGTCGGTCGCGCGCTCGACCCGGGCACGTTCGACCATCGCCGCGAGACACTCGGCGCCGCGCCGGCCCTCGCGGTTCGTGGCGAGCTCTGCATCGAGGTCAGGGAGGACCGACTTTCGCTTGCGGCGCGCCGAGTCGAACGCGACGAAGAGCGCCTCTTCGTCGAGCACCTGGGCAAGGTCCAACAGCGTCCGCGCCAATGGCGTGGTGGGAATCCACCCCCGCCAGACGGGCCGCTGCGGCGGCCGCCGCGTGTGGTGCACCCGCGCGAACTTCAAGGTGCGCGAGCTCCGAAACGGAGCGCTGACCTCGATCGGCACTGGCGGCGTCACGCAGAGGCACTCCAGGCCCCAAAGGAAGGCCGCCGTGCGGTGCGAGGCCATCGCGCCTCTTCCCAGCGAAAGCGTCGCGGCCACCACCTTCTGATGCCACGACTCGTGACCGCCCCGAAAGCGGTACACCTTCTCCTCCGCCGCGACCCACGCGCCCGAATCCAGCCGGCGCTGGATCGACCACCGCGTGCCTCCTTCGGCCCTCGCCTGGACGTCGGAGAACACCCCCCACTGCCGCCGCGCCACTTGCCCCAGTGCTTCCTCGTTCATGAACGCCCCCGCCGCCGATTGAACCAGCGAGGGGTGACATTCGCGGCGAAACCGCGATCGCTTCGAGGGGGTGATCGTTGGGAAGTGCGGATTTCGCACCTCTGGGCGATCACCCCGCTTAGACCTTCCCCCGCAGCGCTTCGACCGGCGTCAGCCGCGAGGCTCGCCACGCGGGCACGAGGCCGGCGATCACCGCGGCGCTGAAGGTGCCCAAGGCTCCGAGCACCGCGATCGTCCAGTCCACCTCGGGGCGGACGAGGCCCCCCTGAAACGCGAAGTAGCGTCCGGGGATTCCGACGGCCGACAGCGCAGAGACCACCGCGACGCCGAGGATGACTCCGGCCACCGCGGCGATTGCTCCGAGCAGCGCGGCCTCGTAGAGGAACAACCGCTGGACGTCGCGCCGACGCATTCCGACCGCGAGCTGGGTGCCGATCTCCCGCACCCGCTCGTAGACCGCGCCCGAGGTCGCCGCCGCCTGCAGCGTCACCACCACCACGCCGAGCAACAGCCCCGCGAAGGCGATCATCCAGTTCATGTAGCCGATGACGTCGCGCCAGACCCCGAGCACCTCCGACCAGGTCTGCACCTCGAAGCGCGGGCCGAGCCGTTCACGCAGCCGCGCCGCCACCGCGTCGACCTCGTCGAGCGAGCCCGTCGCCACCGCGTATTCGGTGACCCTTCCCTCGAGGCCGGTGAGCGCCTGCGCGGTGAGCAGCGGCACCGCGACCACGCGGCGGCTGTCGAGCGCCGCTCCGACGTCGCGCATCGCCAGCAGCGTCAGGTTCAACGCGTTGACCCGGCCCGCCGCGCTCGTCGACTGCAACTGCACGCGGTCTCCCGCTCGCAGCTTCAAGGCGCTGAGCAGCGCGCCCCCGACGACCACCGAGCCCTCGGGCAGCACCGCGCCGCCGAGGAAGTCGTCGACCGCCCGCGGACACACCCGCACCTCCGCCGCGGGCTCGACGCCCCGGCCGACGAAGTTGGTCTGGCCCCGCTCGCTGCCGACCAGCCCGGAGAAGACGACCCGGCCGCTGACCGCGGTCACGCCCTTCACCCCGGAGATCTGTTCCCGAAAGCCCGCCGAGTCTTCGAACGCGAGCGCCAGCGGCGTCGCTGCCGCCGACTTCGAGTAGCCCGCCCGGTGCACCTGGATCGCTCCGATCTTCGCCAGCACCGAGGTCTCGATCAGCCAGCGCATGAAGCCGGTGGAGATGCCGGCGATCAACAGCAGCGCCGTGACGCCGAGCGCTCCGGTGAGCGCGAGCAACACCGTCCTTCGCCGGTGGCGGGAGAGGTTCCGCAGGGCGAGCCGCAGCAGGGCGTTCATGTCTCCGCCAGCGCCTCGGCCGCCGACAACCGGCTCAGCCGGCGCGCGGCCAGCCCCGAGGAGACGGTCGCTCCGAGCACGCCGCTCAGCGTGATGCCCCAGCGCCACGTCGCACCCACCGTGGGGTGAACGTCCAGCGCGAGCACCGCGCCCGGCGCCGCGAGCTTCAAGCCGTGCCAGTCGATGGCCGCGAGCACTGCCTCGCCGAGCAGCAGCCCGAGCGCGCTGCCCACCAGGCCCAGCAAGAGGCCCTCGAGGACGAACAGGCTGATCACCCGCCGTCGCCGCATGCCCATCGCGAGCATCGTGCCGACCTCGCGGACGCGATCCATCACGCCCATCAACTGGAGGTTGCCGACGCCGAGCAGCACGACGCCGAGGACGATGCCGGCCATGATGATTCCGAACGCGTCTTGCGCCGTCTCGACGTCGCGCAGCGCGGGCATCCGTTCCCACCACGTATGCACCTCGAACGCCGGCCCGAGCGCCTGCTGCAGCGCCCGCTTCACCGCGGGGATGTCCTCGAGGCGGTGCACCGCGATCGCGTACTCCGCGGCCCGCCCCTCGCTGCGGAGGATCCGCTGTGCGGTGCGCAGCGTGACCAGGCCCTGGCGGATGTCGCCGGGCATGCCCTGCCCGATGGCGCCCACCAACCGCACCACCTCTCCGTTGAGCGCTTCGTCGCGATCCGGAGCGAGCAACGCCGGCTGTTCCTCGACCGTCTCGGGGGAGGGCGTCTGCAGCCCGAGCGCCTGGCTGAAGGTGGTGTCGAGCAGCACCTGCGACGCGCCGCCGTCCAGCCAGCGGCTCGCCCACGCGACCCGCAGCGGCGCCACCTGCGCTTCAAGGGCAGGGTCGATTGCGATCGCCATGAAGTACGCCGCCTCGCGATCTCCCGGCGGGGCGAGCGCGGCGCCGAAGTAGATCCGCGGGGAGATCGCTCTGACCCCCGGCAGCGCGAGCAGCTTCTGACGCAGCTGCGGGGTGTCCTCGAAGTCGAGGGTCAGCGGCATCAACTCGGCCGAGTCGACGTAGCCAGCGCGGTGCACCTGGAGCGCGCCAATCGACCCGTCGACGAAGATCGACACGTTGAGCTGCTGGATTCCCCCGAGCACGCCGCGCAGCAGAATCACCGCGGCGATCCCCAGCGCCAGCGCGCTGACGCTGAGCGCCACTCTCCGTGGGTGCCGGCGCAGGTTACGGCCCGCCAGCGTCAGCAGCTTCAGTTCTGCACCGGCGCGCAGGTCGAGACCCCGGCGCCGACCACGTCGAGGCCGGGCGTGGTCAGCACCCGCACCGCCGCCTTCGTCGGAATCGTCTTCCCCGGCAGCAGCGCCGAGCGTTCGATCTTCCACACGTCCGCTCCGACGAAGACGAAGAACGAGCCGCCGAAGAACTTCACCGCGAAGCCGCCGACGGTGGTGATCTCCGGCACGTCGTAGCGATCGATCACCGCTCCGGTGGCGCGGTTCATCTGGAACAGCAGCGGCCCGCCGGAGAAGCTCGAGTGCGGCGCGTAGCCCCACAGCTGGCCGTCTCCGGTGCCGGCGAGCTCGACCCAGCCGATGGGCACCGTGGCCACCTGGGTCACCGTCAGCGACGGATACGCCAGCGTCCCCAGCTGCGACGCGGTGGCGTTGAACGGGCTCGCGGCGAGGTAGAGCGTGTCCTTGCCGGTGCTCGAGTCGAAGACCGAGCCCATGCCGAAGGTGAAGAACCCCAGCTGGCTCGGCACGTAGCTCGTCGCGGTGCACGCCGCGTTCGCGGTGTCGACGCGGAAGAGGTTGCCGTCGTCGAAGATGATCCACGCGATGCCGCTCTGGTCGACGTTCATCGAGAAGGGGTTGGCGATGCCGGGACAGTTGAGCATCCCGATGTCGAGCGAGGTCAGCGTCACCGGGTCGAAGCGGGAGAACATCCCCGTGCCGTCGACGGTGTAGATGTACTGGCCCGCCTGGGTGCAGATGGTGCTGACGAACGCGGACAAGGGGACGATCAGCTCCGGATGCACCGGATCATCCGAGCTGACCTGCACGCTGCCGGAGCGCTGGTAGGGCGGGGCGCTGCCGATGGCGCGGAAGTCGAGCTGCACCTGGGCGCTCGCCGAGGGCGCGAGCGAGATCGTCATCGGCGGAGCGGGGAAAGAGAAGTTGGGGTCGGTGTTCGGCCCGAATGCGACCCGCGACACCAGACACCCCGAGGTGCCGAGGTTGGCGAGGGTGAGGTGCGCCGTCGCCTTGGCGTTGAGCGTGACGTTGCCGAAGTCGAGCGGAGACGGCGTGACATGGAGGTCGCACAGCTTCACCTTGCCCTTGAGCTGCACGGTGAAGCTCGGGTGGAGCTTGTCGGTGGTCGCGATCACCGCGGTGCCGGTGCGCTCCGCCGGAGGAACCGCGGGCCCGGGCGCGAACTGCACCTTGAAGGAGAACTCGTCGCCGCTCTGAAGCGTCACCGCCGGCACCGAACCGACCAGCGAGAAGGACGGCCCGCCGGTGAGCTTGTCGAGGCTCGCCTCGCACGGCCCCGCGCCGGTGTTGCGGACCCTGGCCACCAACACCTTCGAAGCGTTCGCGTCGAGGGTGCCGAAGTCGAGCACCAGCGTCTGCAGCACCAGGTTGCACGGGGGCTTCACCGGCGGAGGAGGAATCACCGGAACCGGCTTGGGGCGGTAAGTCTGCGAGCGCCCACAGCCGGTGGCCAGCAGCAGCGCGGCGACGACGAAGAAGACCGAGCTTGGCAGGCGCAACCGCGGCACGCGCGGATGATGGTCCGCGCCTGCCGCACTGTCGAGTCGGCCGTTTCAGTCAGCGAGGATTCGGCGGAAAAGCTTCACCCGCAACCCCGGTGTGGTGTCCTCACCCGCATGACACCGAAGCTGAAGCGACCGCCGAGCAAGCTTGCTTCGTTGAAGAAGGCGATTGCCGGCATCCTACCCAGAGGGTTGCCGAAGGACGTCGCGAAGTTCTACGCGAAAAG